>NZ_JBSGTX010000027.1:0-99888 GCF_053607625.1 Streptomyces sp. NPDC055103 | reverse complement strand
CGACAGCCGGGCCACCGCCGTGCCCACGACCAGCCCGAACAACCGAAACGGCCCACCGGAGAAACCGACGGACCATCACGAAAGATCGAGGTTAGAAGCCGTATCTCAACCGATCGTGGAACGTGCGGGTCGAACAGGTTTCCCGCCGGGGTGATCTTCCCGTTGTGCGCGCATGAAGGCAGGGTTATTCGGTAGCTCGGGGATGCGAATCTAACCGAGCAGTGCCGGGAGGCCCTGGTGTCGTTGTTGTACGCGTCCGAGCCCGTTCAGTTCAACTCGGCAGCTCCATCGTGTGATTGGCGCATGTGGACGGCAACGCGGCCGACCGTCCGAACCGGGAACGCCGGTATCCCTCGGACGTGTCGGACGCGGAAGCCGTTGTTGACGTCGCGAAACTGCCAGAAGGTGGCTCCTGTTCCTGCTGAAATAGTGCTCACACTTCATGTGATGCCCAACACAGGACGGGATTCATGTCCACAGCAACCACCACTTCCATCGACTCGCCTTCATTGCCGGCTCGATCACGATTGGTATCGTGGCTGGCGGTGATTTCGGTGATGTTGGGGATCTTCTCGATCGTCACCACCGAGATCCTGCCGATCGGCCTTTTGACCTCGATTGGCTCGAGTTTCACCATCTCCGATGGAATGGCTGGTCTGATGATGACCATGCCTGGTTTTCTGGCCGCGGTCTCGGCGCCCGTGGTAACTGTCGCCACGGGGCGCATCGATCGTCGGCTCATGCTGGGTACGTTTATTCTGTTGCTGGCATTGGCGAATTTCCTGGCCGCGGTTGCGCCGAGCTACTGGCTGGTCCTGGTCTCACGTGTATTAGTCGGGGTCACCATCGGTGGTTTCTGGTCCATCGGCGCGGGGCTGGCCAGCCGGCTGGTTCCTGCCGAATCGGTGGGCCGGGCAACCGCCGTGATCTTCTCCGCGGTGCCTCTCGGGTCCGTGCTCGGAGTCCCGCTGGGTACGTTCATCGGAGACGTTGCGGGGTGGCGTACCGCGTTTCTTATCATGGGGATTCTGACCCTCTGTGTCTTCGCCATGTTGCTCCTGGTGGTCCCGCCGCTGCCGGCCGATGAGCCGACTCGTCTGAGTGCGCTCACGGGCATGCTCAGGAGTGTCAATACTCGGTTTGCCTTGGTGATGACGTTCCTTGTGGTGCTCGCCCACTTCGGTGCCTACACCTATGTCACTCCGTTCCTGGAGCAGGTGACTCATGTGAGCGCCGGGCTCATCACGGTCTATCTGCTCGTGTACGGAGCTGCGGGAATTGCCGGGAACTTCCTGGGCGGATCGGCTGTGGCGCGGTATCCGATGGGCACCTTCGCAGCCGCCGCCCTGATGATCGCCGGCGCGACTGTGCTGCTCCCGGTGCTCGGCAAGGATGATCTCGGCGCCGTGGCCCTGCTGGTTTTGTGGGGCGTTGCCTACGGTGCCGTGCCTGTCTGCTCGCAGACCTGGTTCGCCAAGGCCTCTCCCGATTCACCCGAAGCCTCTTCCGTGCTCTTCACCGCCTCGTTCCAGGCCACCATTTCCATCGGGGCGCTGGTCGGAGGCGTCGTGGTTGACCACTCCTCCCCATCCACGGTCATGACGCTCGCTGGCACAGCCGCTGCCCTGATGGTGCTGGTCGCCGGGTCCCACTGCGCCCGGAAGATCCCGTGGCCTGACCCGGCCAAGCCGTAAATAGCCGCATCTCAACCGATCTTGGAACGTGCGGGTCGAACAGGGTTCCTGGTCGGGTGATCTTCCGGCGGTAGGTGTATGAAGGCAGGGCCTCTTGGTAGCTCGGGGGTGCGACCCCATCCGAGCAGCTCCAGGAGGCCCTGTTGTCACATGTGTACGCGGTTGCGCCTGTCGACTTCAACCCGTCCGTCGTGTCGTGCGATTGCCTCGCGCACTTGTACGGCAACGCTGCCGATCATTCCGACCGGCAGCGCCGGTATCCGTCGGACATGACGGACGCGGAATGGGTGGCGGTGCGGCCCTTGCTGCCCACGCCTTCCTGGCTGGAGGGCCGGGGCGGGCAGCCCGAGGGCTACTGCCACCGTCAGATGCTGGACGCGATCCGCTACCTGGTCGCGGGCGGGATTTCCTGGCGGGCGATGCCCGCCGACTTCCCTGACTGGGCCCGGGTCTATGCCTTCTTCCGCCGCTGGCGCGAGAACGGTCTGGTCGCGGAGTTCCACGACCGGTTGCGTGGCCGGGTGCGGGAGCGCGAGGGGCGGGAGGCGGAGCCGACGGCGGGGATCATCGACGCGCAGTCGGTGAAGGCCGCCGCGACGGTGCCAGCCGCCTCACGCGGCTTCGACGGCGGGAAGCTGATCAATGGGCGGAAGCGGCACATCGTGACTGACTGCCTGGGCCTGCTGCTGGTCGTGGCCGTGACCGCCGCGAACATCGGGGACCGCGAGGCGGCCACCGGCCTGCTGACCCGGCTGCGTGAGCTGCACCGGGACATCTGCCTGGTCTGGGCCGACGGCGGCTACACCGGATCCCTCATCGACTGGGCCCGCGAGAAACTCGCCCTGGCCGTGGAAGTCGTCAAACGGACCGACGATACGAAGGGGTTCGTGGTGCTGCCGAGGCGGTGGGTGGTCGAGCGGACCCTGGGCTGGTTGATGCACTCGCGGCGTTTGTGCCGGGACTACGAGACGCTGCCCGCGACCAGCGAGGCGATGATCCAGTGGTCGATGATCACGCGGATGGGTCGCCGCCTGGCGAGGCCACGAGCCTGCGGCCGGCGCTGAACGCGCCCGACGCCTCCTGGAGCAACCAGCCCCGCTCGGCCAGGCGTTTCGCCTTCGACCGCACTCCCTCGACCTTCGCCGCCGCCGCCTCGATCCCGAGGGCCGCCGCGATGTCCTTGGCCCGCACCGGCTCGAGACCCGGCCGGTCCTGAAGCACGTTCAAGATCCGCTGATTGTCCGGCGAGAGCACCGACACCGACAGCCCCTCCCGCCAGTGCGGCACGATCGCACCCGGCACCGCCGCGGACGCAGGCGCGGGGACGAGAGCCGTTTCGCCCTCGCCCTCGGCCTCCGTGACGCCAGTGGTCTCGGCGGCGGATGCGGCCAGGGCCTCGACGAGTTCCTCGCGCGCGATCACCCGCCGGTCCAGCTCGATCTCACCGGCCTCCAAGACCGCAACCGCACGGGCCGCCTCCTCCCGCAGGACCTCCACCCGCTCGCGGGCAGACGCTTCCCGCGCCTCCAGCAACCTCAGCATCGACGCCATCGCACACCCTCGACGAACAATCGGAAACAGAACGCCGGATGCCTCCCTCACCCCGACCAAAACCATGCCTGATCAGCAAAAATCAAGCGATCATGTTCGGTTGAGATACGGCTTCTTAGTCGTTGTCCAGACCGGTCCAGGAGTCCCGCACCACTTGCGCACCGCCTCGACGGCGACGAGGTCACGGGCGCTCGGCCGCCCTCACGTCACGCAGACGGAGACGGAGACGGAGACAAGAATGCGTACATGGCCTGGCCGTCAGCCCTCACACTCTCGTCGGGCAGTTGACGCCACGCGGCATGCTGCGAATCATGCAGAGCTTTCGCGAACGCGAGCTTCCTACGGTCGCCCTTGTCGAGTTGATCTCTGAGTTGCAGCGGATTGGCGGGCAACGAGAGCAAGAACGCCAGATCGCGGTAGTGGCGCTCCGGTGAAGCGGTCTTGATGCTCACCGCCGCAGCCTTCGCCACGATCGCCCCCAACAGGCTGGGTCGACGGATCCGGCCGGTCCGCGGCCCCAGTTGCACACTCACAGCCTCGGTTCTCTGCGCGGCCTGCCGGCCGCCCGGCACCTCCAGTGTGCGGCCGGGCGGCGTCGTCGTGAGGTCTGCACGGGGGCCGAGGTTGTCGGGCGCCAGCAGATCCACCACCAACCGCTGCGGCTCCACACCACGCCGATAGCGGTGCAACAGGTTGCCCTGCGGCGACATGCCGGCGGGGGAGAACCCGAGCCGTTCCAGCGCCGCGACCAAACGGCGCAAGCTCTGCTGGTCCGACTGCACGTCAGCCAGGACATCGAGGTCGGCGCTCGCCGCCGGTGGGGTCCGACCGTGCTCCAGGCCGTGCAGGAGCACCATCTGCCCACCGATCAGCGACCAGGCATCCGGCACCTGCTCCGAAAGGTCGAACAGCACGCCCCACAACTCCACCAGTGGACCGGTGAACAGGTCCGACTCCAGTCGCACGTCGGGCAAATCGGCTGCCATGATCACACCCTCCGAGGCTGTGCGTAGCGAGTCAGCAGAGGCTCAAGCAACCCAGCTGCGGCAGCGGCGGCTCGGCCCTCGTGGCGGTCCAGCAAGTCGGCCGCCACTACTGAGGCGGGGGCGTCATGGCCCTGCCCAGGCGTCTCAGACCTTGAGCAGAGGAACGACCACATCTCCGCCGGGGGGATTCGGACCGAGACATTGCCCCGCTCTTCATCACGGACCATGCCGAACTCAGCTTCCAGCCTGTCGACCCTGTCGGGATGCGCGTAGATCTCCGCGCGGCCGAGAGCGATGTAGTCCGCCCCCGCCTGCGCCGCAGCGCTCACCCCCCCCCTCACCACATCCTGAGCGGCGAGCAGAACCGGCAGTACGCCTGAATGAACGCGGTACGAGCGAACCTCGGCGCGGGCGGCAAGAAGCTCCTGGAGCAGGGCCGGAGCTAGTTGCCCGTGGGCAAGGAGGTTCCGCAACCGCGTCCTCACCCGGGACTTCTCGGCATCGGACAGGCTCATCGGCTGATGACCGTCCAGCACCGCCAGAACGCCCCATGCATTGCGGGCCGACAGCGGTCTCCGCGAACGAGGGCCCCGGTCCTTGCGATCCCGGACACCATCCCCGGCAACCAGCCAACGACCACCGACTCGCTGCCCTTGCAGCTTCCCGTCATGCAGCAACTGACGGACACGGGAATCATCCACCCCGAGCAGGGCCGCAGCCTCTTTCACCGACAGCAGTTCCATGACCATCTCCTTGCGCCTCCCCTCACGAAACCAGGAGGGAACACGCAAGCAGTCTCCTACCCAGATTCCCTTGCGTCAAGGCTCACGCTTTCAGGAGACAAGGCGCAACCACCGAGGTCGGGGATGTGCCGCACGACCCAGACCAGCGGACGGTGCCCTATCCGTGCCCTTCGGAGCGGCGAACAGCGGTCAATACCGGTATGGGCGGACCCTCGAGGCAGCCCTTTCGGCAGACCGTTTCCGCAGGTCAGATGCCTTACGGATGCCCCGCGCGTCGAAGATTCCCAAGCTTATAGCGCGGGTTCGATTCCCGTCATCCGCTCTTCTGCGAAGCCCCAGGTCAGCGACCTGGGGCTTCACAGTTGTCCAGCCGTGCCAGGGCCTCCGGTCCCTCCGCACGTCGGTGCCGACGTGCCGCACCCACGGATGACACCCCTGTGGCGTGGCCCGCCACCCGGGCGCATCCTGATGGTGAGACCGCCCGCAACAGGCCCGGCTTCCCTGTCCGCAGGACACCGGCCGGCGTCGGCACCTGAGAGGCGTGCGCCCGTACGGCCGAACAGCAGCGCAGGCGCTACGCAGCCCGTCCGCCGCCCTGCGGGAGGGAGTGGGATGACAGATGGATCGCCCGGGGATCCGGATCGCTCGGAGAGCTTCGGAGAGGGGCTGCTGGGCGGGCTCCTGGACCATGCGCACGAGCTGCCGCCCCATCTGGTCGGGCCGGTCCTGGCCGACACGGTGGCCCGGCTGGGGGGACGGGATCCGCAGATCCTGCTCCAGGACTACGGGCAACAGAGGCTTGTCCCCCTGTGGGGCGAAGGACTGGCGGGCGGCGACCCGCAGTCCATCGACCACTCCGACGCCGGCCGGTGCTTCCTCACCTCACGCCCGGTGGAAAACGTGCTGCCCGACGGCGTACGGGTCCTGGTGCCGTTGCTGGACGGGGGCGAGCAGGCCGGCGTCCTGGCCGTCACCCTGGACGCCGTCGATGACGACGACCGCCGCCTCCTGCGCAGGATCGCCGGCCTGATCGCGGATCTGATCCTTGCCAAGAACAGCCACACCGACCTCTTCTTCCGCACCCGGCGCAGCGAACCGATGAGCGTCGCCGCCGAGATCCAGTGGTCGCTGCTGCCGCCTCTGTCGATGGCGACGCCACGCGTCGCCGTCGCCGGTGTTCTGGAGCCCGCGTACGACGTGGCGGGCGACAGCTTCGACTACGCCCTCAACGGGGACACCTTCCACCTCGCCATGATCGACGCCATGGGCCACGGCCTGGACGCGGCCACGATGGCCACCGTGGCCATCGGCGCGTACCGGCACGCCCGCCGGATCAGTATCGAACTGTCCGAGATCTACCTCTTCATGGACCGGGCCATCGCCGAACAGTTCGCCCCCGATCACTTCGTCACCGCGCAGATGATGCGGCTGGACGCGGACACGGGACGCCTCCAGTGGGTCAATGCCGGACACCCCGCCCCCATGCTGATCCGCGACCACCGCGTCGTACACCGCCTGGACAGCCCCACGACCCTGCCTGTCGGATTCGGAGGAGCACAGCCGCAGGTCAGCGGCGTGGCGCTCGAACCGGGGGATCGTGTCCTCTGCTTCACCGACGGGCTGATCGAAGAACACGAGAGCGGGCGGGAGGAGTTCGGCGAGGACCGGTTGATCGACTGGGTGAATCGGCTGGAGAAGGTGGACCGAGGCGTCCGCGCGGTGGCACGGGACCTCTCCCACACGCTCAGGCGGGCACGCGGCGAGGCTACTACCGACGACGCCACCCTCGTCCTGGTCGAGTGGCGCGGGTGACGGAGGTACGGGCCGGGAGGAGGTGGTGCGGACGGGTCGGCGCGGAGGGCGGCAGGAGGGCGCGCCTTCCGGATCACGCCGACTCCTCATGGCCGCTTGCCGGTTCGGGAAGCGCGGCGACGAGGATCTCAGCAGCTCGGGTGACGTTCCCCGCGTCGACCGCACGGGCCATGGCATCACGTGCCGTGTCCGGTGTCGTGTCCGGTGGCACCACCAGGAGGGCGAAGTGGTCGTTGTCGCCTCGGGTGATGAGGACGGTGTCGTCGCCGACGGGGAAGGAGTCGAGGTGCACGACATGGTCGTCGACGACCACACGGGTCGGGACCGCCTCCCAGGCGTCGGTGTCCAGGCCGACGCGCGTGATGGGGCCGAGGTGCGTGGTGAGCGCCTGGATCAGGGCGGGCAGTTCGGTCGCGACGTCCCGGGAGCGGGGCCACCACGCGCCGTCGAGGACGCCTTCGCGGGAGTGGGTCGTCTGCAGCCGGAGCAGGGCCGTGCCGGGCCTCACCGCTCGGTGGATCTCGTCCGGAAGGAGCTTGCGAGGGGCGGGGGTGTCGGATTCGGCCATGGTGGTCCGCCTGTCCGCGCGGGGCTGTCGACACCTCATGGCCGACGAGATACCTCCGTGGTCTCACGGTACTCCGACGGTCTGCGGTCTTGCTCACGGCTGTCGGCCCGGCTCACAGCGGTCGGCCCGGCTCACAGCGGTCGGCCGGGCGGTCTTCCCGCTGGAAAGTCACCTGCTCGGAACAGCTCGTCCGGGGACGGGGCGGAGTAGGCTGGATTTACCGGGAGTAACTCGAGCACCCGCTCCCACGCGGACGTCGTTTCCGGCGATCAAGACACTGGGCCGCCCTGCAGGGCGGCCCGGAGACGGGTCCGCGATCATGAGCATCGCCCTCGCACCCCCGCTCTCGGCGCGCCTGTCGCTGACGCCGAAGACCACACTCGCCGGCCTCCTGGACGGCGCCTGGTGGCCTCGTTCGCGTGACCTCGCCGCCGAGCTTCCGCCCCTGGTCGACGCCTTGGAGGAGCACTACGGACGCATCACACGCGTCGCGGTGAACCCCACCCGCTGGCCCGTCGTCCCGCACACGGTTCCCGCCACCGGGCACACCGTGCACGTGGGCTGGTTCACCGAACAGGATCCCGACAAGATGATCCTGCTCTCCTACACCGTCGGCCGCTGCGACCTTCTCGTGATCCCACCCGAGACCGAACCCGCCGCAGCCGCCCGGCTCATGAACGCCGCCGCCCTCCCCGGCAGCGTCCGGCCCGCCGATGTCCTCATCTCCGACGAAGCCGCGACCGGCAGCCGTACGCGCGACGCCCGAAGCGGCGTGGACACCTGGGAGACCGACGGCGGGTCCGCCCAGCCACCGCTCCGACACGCGGTCGTCGGAGCCCGGATGATCGCGCTACCGCGCACCCTGCGGAGGTGACGTCATGGAAACCCTGATCGCGCTCGCGGCAGGAGCCCTGCTGATCGCGTTCGGCATGCGCCTGATCCACCGCCTCAACGCCCAGCACGACGCACGCATCGCGGCACACCACTTCAGCGAACCGTTCCCGGCCATCATCCGGCCGCCCGGCCACAGCCACCCCACGCCGACAGCTCAAGCCTCCCGCCGCCGGCTCACGGGCACCTGGCCCTGGCCGCCTCAGACCATTCCTCCGGCCGAAGGCCGCGGGTGGGGTACCCGACACCCGGGACAACCCACCCGCCCGGCCTCTCGCTCGCCCGCGAAGGGACCACGCACCTTGCATCCCACCGACACCACGACCCTGCCCTCGGCCGGACACGCCGAGATCCGTATCGTCGCCGCCAGCCCCGAAGCCGCCCGCGCGGTCGCCGAAGTGATCCGCCGCTCCTTCGCCGGGACGGAACAGCGCAGCTACCCCGTTCCCGAAGGCGGCACCCGACTGCACCTCACCGTCGACACCGAAACCGCCGCAGAACCCGCCCGCTCCTGGCTCACCACCAGCAGAGCGTCCAACCTCACCGGCACCCACGTCGACGAAGTCTGAGAAGCACCGGACCCTCACAAGAACCTAGGGACTCGATCATGGCGACACTCCGCGAGCGGCAGGTGTACCGCGAACGGGTCCTGACCGCCCTCTACGAAGCCACCGAAGGCAACCGTCTCCTCGGCGTCCCGGGGAGGACGCTGCGGAACGATCTGAGCATCCCGGAGGAAGACCTGGCCGCCGCCTGCACCTACCTGGCTGGCGAGGGCCTGATCACCGTCGACTGGGATCCGGGCAACACACCCTCGATGGTCTCCCTCACCCACCAGGGAATCCGCCGTATGGAGGCCGAGGAAGAGGAACGCGGCTGAACCGGACCCCGATGGCCCGTCGACCCGCTCGCCTGCCCGGCGTCACAGTCGTAAAATCGAATGTGGATCGAGCACGCTCACGTGTGGCGATCCGGAAGGGCGGCCTCGGCGGAGTGAATGCGCTGGGGCCGTTGTGACGACCGCCGCCATGAGGGGCGAAGAGGTCGTGGGTTCGATACAGCCAACACGGTTCCCGTGTGCGACGCCGCTCCGCTTCGGCTTCGGCCACTTCTCTGCACCCCACCCAGGGACGCGTGCCACAACGTGCCAGGAGGGACGGTGAACAGCAGACGACAGGGGAATCGACGAGACACCGACGAAACGGCCCAGAACCAGCGTTCCCGCAGGTCAGAGAGGGCGCAGGGGCTGAAGTGCCGGGTGATTCCCAAGCTCCTCGCGGATGTCCTCGCCGTGGGCGATGTCTACCCGCTCGTGCTCACGGGTGGCTACGCCGTCCAGGCACACGGACTGGTCGACCGGCTCAGCAAGGACCTCGATGTTGCCACCGAGAACCCGGAGCCGATGGAGAAGATCGCTGCCGCCGTGCGCGCCGGGCTGGAACAACGCGGCTGTCGGGTACGAGCGTGGGAAACCGACCCGCTGTCCGCGCGGCTGATCGTCACCGACACCTCCACCGGCGAGGAGTGCGAGGTCGATGTCCTCAAGGAAGCACTCTGGCGTCCGCCGGTGAAGACTCAGCACGGCTTGGTGCTTTCGAGCGGGCGGTCTTCCACGACCCCGGCTTCGTCACCACCGCGCGGACCGACCGCGCGATGCGCCTGGCCTCCCGGCCCGGCGGCGCCGAGGCGATGCTGGAGATCCTCGGCTCCCTGCGCGGGGTCCACGAGCCGTGGCGGCGTGAACTGCTGACGGAGGTGGCCGCTATGGACCTGCCGTTGCTCGTCGTCTGGGGCGACCACGACAGGATCCTCCCCGCCCGCCACCTGGACGCCGCCCGTGCCGCCTTCCCCAAGGCCCGTACCCACCTCTTCACGGCCACCGGCCACATGCCGCAGATCGAACGCGCGGAGGACTTCGCCGACCTGGCCCGGGACTTCTGGGCCTGACGTCCTCCTGGGGCCGGGGCTCACCCGAACGGTCCACCCGTGTGGCGGAGCCACCTCGCGACCGGCAGGTTGCCAAGCGTGGGGCGGCGCCCGCCGCCCGGGGCGAAGGTGAGAACGCGCATGGACATGCTGTCGGCGGATCTGCGAACCCTGAGCCGTGAGGCGTACGTCTACCTGTACCCACTGGTCATGATGGACGTCACGCGCCGCCAGTCCACCGCCCTGCCCGAAGGCGTCAAGCCCGGATACGGCCCGCCGAACCGATTCCACCACCTGCGCGAGTTCCCTCCCGCGGACTTCCGCGCCGTCGTCCGGCCCAACTTCGACACCCTGTACTCCACCGCCTGGCTCGACCTGACCGCCGGCCCGGTGGCCCTGCACGTCACCGACACCGCCGGCCGGTACTTCATGCTGCCGCTCATGGACATGTGGACCGATGTGTTCGCCACCATCGGCCAGCGCACCACCGGCACCGGCGACCAGGACTACCTCCTCGTCGGTCCTGGCCACCATGGCGAGGCGCCGGCGGGAGCAACGCTCCTGCGCGCGCCGACCCCGTACGTATGGATCATCGGGCGGACCCAGACCAACGGCCCCGCCGACTACGACGCCGTCCACAAGGTCCAGAACGGCTACACGCTGACCGCACTGAACCAGGCCGGACACGTGCCCGACGCCGGTGTGGACGTGGAGACGGACGCGCTCACCCTCGTCAACGGCCTCAGCGCGACGCAGTTCTTCACCCACGCCGCCCAGGCGATGACGGTCAACCCGCCGCACGCCGCCGACTTCTCCGTCCTCGCGCGCATCGCACACCTGGGCATCGTCCCGGGCCGCGCCTTCGACGCGAGCCGCTTCGACGACGACGCCCTCGCGCAGATCGAAGCCGGCGCGAGCGCGGCCCGTGAGGCGGTCCTCGGATCCCTGGCCTCCTTCGGCACCGCCGCGAACGGCTGGCGCACCTCCACCGACACCATGGGCGTCTACGGCAACAGCTACTTCAAACGCGCCGCGGTCGCCTCGGGAGGGCTCGGCGCCAACCCTCCCGAGGACGCCGTCTACCCCGTACTGGCCACCGACGCCGAGGGCTCGCCCGTGACTGGCGAGAACGACTACGTCCTCCACTTCGACGCCGACGCGCTCCCGCCCGCCGGGGCGTTCTGGTCGGTCACCATGTACGACGCCGAAGGCTTCCAGGCCGCCAACGAGCTGAACCGCTTCGCCCTCGGCGACCGCGATCCCCTCACCTACAACGCCGATGGCTCCCTCGACATCCACATCTCCCACCGCGACCCGGGCCCGGACCGACGGGCCAACTGGCTGCCCGCACCGCTCGGCCCCCTGGGGATCACCATGCGCCTGTACGCACCTTCACCCCAGGCACTCGACGGCACCTGGAACCCCCCGCCGGTCCGCAGGACCCGCCCGGCGGCCGACGGGAAGGCGACGTAGCCCGTCGACCGCGCCTGCACGGGCGGCCGTGCCACAACGTGCCAGTAGGGGCGGTGAACAGCGGTCACCAAGGGGCTCGAAATGGCAGCCGGGACGGAACTTCCACGAAGCCCCAGGTCAGCGACCTGGGGCTTCGTCGTTGCGCTAGACCTGTCGGGGGCTGCCGTGCCCTCCGCGTGCCCGGGGCCGGCGGCGGGACACACAGCCTACGATCCGGGCGGCGCGACCCGCCGTACGGTCAGGCCCGGGCGACGGTGAACAGCACGGGGGTACGGATGCCGATGTGCGCGGCGGAATCCGCCACGGTCGCGGCGAGCCAGCCGACCGCGTCACAGGACCACTCCGCCAACTCGCCGGAGAGCGTCATTCCGTGCAGGGGCGGACCGTTCCAGAAGCGGTCGTCGAATGGCGGCGGCGGAAAGCTCCCTGGGGGAACGACCTCGTCGAGCCCACCCGTGAACACGTTCTGGTCCGGAGGGACGACGCGGCGGGCCAACCGCGTCGCCACCGCCGGGATCGACGGGTCGAGGCCGCCGTCGATACGGACCTTCACCGATACCCGCGCCCCCGGGTCGCACTCGCCGAACCAGTCCGGCGTCCGCATGGACGGCACCATCGCGTACGGCGGGCGAGCCGAGGCTTCGATCCCCTGCACCGGCAGAAGGACCTGGACCGCGGTGAGACGCACGGCGCCGATCCGCTCTGTCGTGTCCTGCGCGCAGCGCAGGAACGGCTGTACAGGAAGCGGCCGGTCGTCGGCCAACGCGCTCGCCTCGATCTGGAACCACGAGATCAGGTTCGGCCCCGGAGCGGCACGGGGGTGGCTCCACCCCGCGTCGTTCATGGCCCACAGCCCCGGCGCGACGTACGTGCGCCCATCAGAGGCGCTCCGTTCTCCAGCGCCCGCCCTGTCGTCGAGCCAGCCCATCGCGAGCGATCGCTGATGGAACAACTGGTATGCGTCGTGCTCCGAGGCGGGATCGCGCCACGCGTGTGGGACCAGCTCTCCGTAGAGCGCGGCGAACATGGTTCCCGCGGTGGGACGAGCGGTGGGCGCAATGCCCGGCTGCGCGGTGGCATCCTGCTCCGACATGTCGCTCTCCCCGCAGATCGGCTCGACGGCCTGCCCTTGGAGCCGGCCGACAGCACCTCTCAGTACACCCGGCAGTTCACTTCAGCCTGGTTCATCGGTTTCTCTCCGGTGTCGATCTCGCCGATCACATCGACGTCCACGTGGTTGCGCCACGACGTGCGTCGGGTGTCGCGGCAGTCACGACGGGCCACTGTGCGGTGAACGCTCCCACCACCGGGCTTGAGCGTCTTGGTCTCCGAACATGCCTGCAGGACACCCCTGGCTCGATCATGTGATCGGCCGCATCTCGGATCAGTTTCGAGTCATTGGCCCTGACTCGACCAGGGAAGGGCGGAAACTTACGCCTATGGGATGAACCAAGACGCCGCTCGGAGGTCATCTGGGGACTCGGCCATCCCGCCGACCCGCAGGAGAGGCGGTCAACAGCGGTCAACACGGGGTCGCCCAGGCCGGACGACACGAGCCTGCCTCTCGCCCTGCAGGACCGCCTGATCCACGAGGGCAGCGAGCTGCCGCCGGACAACCCGTACGACGTCCGCACGCTGGAGGGCAGCCACCTGAAGCGGCTGGTCGACCCGGCTCCGGCGGCTCGCGTCCTGGGCGAACCGGCCACGCTCCTGGCCCCGTCCGCTCCGGCGTGATCGAGCCGGCGTGAAGCCGATCGGGCGGTGGAGGTGCGAGAAACGACCCGCCCGTGCGGGGCGCCCCCACGACCACCCTGCACCGAGATCGGACGCCACTACCGGGTGACGGCCATCGCCGCGGCCGTCACCCGCACCCGGCCCCATGCCGGTCCACGGGCGGTCGGAGCCGGCCCGGGGCAGCACCTCGGGCCGCCCGGTTTCCTCATGAACCACCGCGTGCCACCACGTGCCAGTCACAGCAGCGAAGAGCGGTCGACAGAGGCTGATTCCGCGTGTCGGCGACGTTCCTTCACCAGAGGCCGCCTTCCTGCTGACCGACGGCGCGGCCCGCACCACATGGAGACGGGCGAGCGTGGGTGAGGCCGCCTTGTGGACGCTGGCCCGGATGAGCGATCCGCGCTGCCTGCCGGGCCTGATCCAGCTCATCGCCGACGCACGATCCGACTTCGCCTCGGACTCCGCCCTACCCGCCGACCTGGGCCTTCGTGATCGGACAGACCGTCAAACCGACGGCGGAAGCCATCCGTGCTGGACCGCGCGGGCACCCGCTTCGAAGCGGCTTCGGGCGCCTAGCCGGTCCATGAGGTCGGTGGCGATTCGCCGGGCCGTACGTGAAGAGACCCCTAGGCGCTTGGCTATGGCGTCATCCGTGTGACCCGCGGCAAGGAGCTGGAGCGTCGCGCTCTGTTGGGAAGTGAGACCGTGTTCGTCATTCACGGAACCGCCGCCGAGAGGTTGGGCCGAGGCCCAGATGGTCTCGAACAGCGCGCAGAGTGCCGTGACGATGCCGTCGCTCGTCAGGACCACGGCTCCGACCGCCGTGTCCTGGCTGGCGAGCGGGATGACCGCGGTCTTACGGTCGACCACTATCATCCGGGTCGGCAGCATCGGTGCCGTGCGGACCTGAGCGCCACGCATGGTGAGCCAGTCCGCGTATCCGAGGGTCGGTTCGTCGTTGCGAACGCTGTCGAGGTAGACCGTACGCATGCGGACGCCGCGATCGAAGAGTTCCTGGTCCAGGGGACGGGACGCTTCCATGGCTTCGGCAGTCTGGGCTCCGTCGGTGTTCAGCCCCAGCACCTCCTCCCGTACGTCCCGCGTCAGGGTAGCGAGGCGTTCGCGGATCTGGTCGAGGCCGATGAGCTGCTCGACTCCGGGTCCGCTGACCGTGGGGGTCAGGGTCGCGTAGTCGGCGATGAGACGGGCCGCCGCCTCACGGGAGGCTTCCAGTCGCTGCTGGCGTGCCGCGAGTTCAGCCTGCTGGCGGGCCATCAGGACTTCCATGCCCAGGGCCGGCGGGACGGCCCGCAGCTGGTTCCGAGATTCGTACGCCGGCCGGACCAGCGTCAGTTCGCTGAGTGTGTCCAAGGCGGTTCGGACATGACTCTCGGCCAGATCGAGGCTTTCGGCGATGGCCTGCACCCCGTGCTGAGGGCGGGCAAGCATGATCCGATAGACAGCCTCTGCCGTGCTGTCCAGGCCCAATTCGACGAGCATCTCTAACATCCCCCCCGGAACGTCTTCGACAGGTAGATCGACAGTCGGAGGATCATGTCAGGTACACCCTTCAGGTGACCAGGCCGGGAAAGGTTGTACAAAACCCTTGGCCGATTCCGTCCATGTCCCGAACCGGCCCGAGCGGAGACCACTCATTGGTACCGGGCCCTGGAAGCCTGAACGACATGTATCTGGTTCATGTTCACGTGCGGCGGCCCACGGGCGCGTCTGTGCCCGAGGAGATCGGCTCCTGGGTGGGTGAGATGGCCGGTCCCGGCCATGTCGAGCACGTCGCCGTCCACGCCACCACGATCGCCCACCCCGTTCTGGGCGTCTACCTGCTCGCCGACAGTCTGGAAGAAGCCGAGGAGCTGGTGCTGACGGCCTGCCGGCGAATGCTGGCCGAGCGGCCGGAGTTGAGGGGGTGGGCAGTCGTCGACGGGTACGTGCCGCTGCTGGCGCCCGTTTACGAGGCGCTCGCCGAGGGCGGCTGAGCAGCCGTGGACTGATCCGTCCACGGCCGATTCCGTCCACACGGAAGCTCTTCTCCCGTGCCTGAGCTGGGGGAAAGCTAGAACTCGTCGCCGGGGGAACCCGGTCAGGCCACTGGATGCGGCATCACCGCGGGATGCGATCCGGAGTCGTACCGCCCACTCAGGAAGAGGAACCACGTCATGCTGCGTACCCGTATCGCCGAGACCGCCGCGGTCGCCGTCGTCACCCTTGGCGCCCTCCTCCTCGGCGCCGCCGCCACCACCGCGGCGGGTTCCGAGTCCGTCGTCGCCGAGGCGACGACCACGGACGCCCCTCCGGCCACGGGAACCGACAACATGACCTGGCAGTAGCGGCGCCAAGCCGAACTGGCGGCACCCGACCAAGGCTTGCCATGCACATGACATGCCCGCCGTATCCGCCGCCGAGGCGGTGCCCCTCGCCTTGTCGATCGCCTTTGGCTACATCGCGATCTGGGCCAGGTCCAATGCACGATCTTCACCCTCATCGGCCACCGCAGAGGAATCCAGCCACCGTGCAGTCCGTCAACGCCCGCACCCAATCCGCCCGGCGCCTCGCTGCTGCCGTCCTGATCACCGTCGGACTCACCGGCCCGCTCACCGCCTGTGGTGGCTCCCAACCGTCCGCTTCCCACGCCGGGATCATGGCCGCCGGGTCGGGTCGGCCCACCGCCTCCGAAGGCCCCCAGTCGTCGGCCGCCCCCCAGTCCACCCAGTCCCCCCGGTCATCCATGCCCCTTCAGACCACCCCTCAGTCCCCTCGCATCACGACATCACCACAGGCCACGCTCACCCCGAAGAGCGGAAGGACCCCCGGTGAACCCAAGCGCTCGCAGGCGGCTTCCCACACCCCGGCCCTCCCGTACACCCCGCCTGCGGGCACGTCGCAACATCTCCCCGAGGGACAACTGACCGTCGCCGACGCCGCACGAATCACCGTCGGGATCAGCGGCCTGCCCGCCTCGCCCCTGCTCGTCTCCGGCAGCGCACCGGTGGAGTTCACCGTGACGATGCGCAACACCGGAGACACCGACTTCCCGTTCATCGCTCCCGTGGTGCGGTTCGACCAGTACGACGGCGGGCTCGCGCCCCTCGGATCGGTCGGCGGCCACCTGGAGCGCTTCGATCCGGCGACTGACGCCTGGCAGGCCGCCCCGCTGCCGCAGGCATCCGGCATGGACTTCCTTCTCGCCGCCACCGGCGGTGCGCCCCTGCCCAGGAGCGCGGTCACGAAGATCCGCTACCGGGTGACGCTCGGCGGCGATCTGCGCGCCGGTGTCACCGAACTCCAGGTGTACGCCGTCTCCCAGCCGTCCAACCAGCAGGCCGGAATGGCCGCGACCACGGTGACGATCGCGCCCTGAACGTCCGCGACCGGCTCCCCCTCACTGCCTGACCGCATCACCACCCATCACCCCGGCCCACGTGTGCCCACGTGCGCCCACCTGAACTTCGCCATACCCGAAAACAGGAGACTGAACATGTCCAAGGCCTCTCTTCGTCGCACGCTTCAGGGAATGCTCGCCACCGCCGCGCTCGCTCCGGCCCTCCTGTTCGCAGGCGCCCAGCCCGCCTCGGCCAGCGTGGGTTCCACGATCACGGGCATAGCCGAGCAGAACCTCGGCAACGGGCCGTGCGACACGAACAGCGACGGAGGCTCCGGCTACTACAACAGCTGCTCGGAGGCCTGGTGCGCCGACTTCGCGAAGTGGGTCTGGAACCAGGCCGGTGTGAACGTCACCGGTCTCACCGCGGGCGCCGGCAGCTTCGGCCAGTACAACGGCGGACTGACGCAGACCCCGCACGTCGGTGACGCGGTGGTCTTCAACTACAACGGTGCCGGGTACGCCGAGCACGTGGCACTGGTGAAGTCCATCAACGCCGACGGCACCATCACCACCATCGGCGGCAACCAGAACGGCGCCGTGACCTACGGCACCATCAGCAACGGTTACTACAACACACAGAAGGTCAGCGGCTATGTGTCGCCGATCGGTGGGGTGGACGCCGCGCCGGCTCCGGTGTTCACGCAGACGGCCGCCGCGGACTTCACCGGCGACGGCCAGGCCGACATCATCGCCCGCGACGCCTCGGCCACCCTCAAGATGTGGACCCACAACCCCGGCGGCTACTTCAACTCGCCGGTCAACGTCACCGGCGGCTGGAACTTCACCCAGACCGTGACCGGAGACTTCAACAACGACAACAAGAACGACATCATCGCCAGGGACGCCAGCGGAAACCTGAAGATGTGGCTCGGCCGGGGCGACGGCACCTTCAACGCCGCGAGCCACATCACCGCCGGCTGGAACTTCACCCAGACCGCCGCCGCCGACTTCGACGGCAACGGCAAGGACGACCTCATCGCCAAGGACGCCGACGGCAACCTCAAGATCTGGGCCGGCCGAGGCGACGGCACCTTCAACGCCGCAGCCCACCTCTCCGCCGGCTGGAACTTCACCCAGACCGCCGCCGCCGACTTCAACGAAGACGGCCAGGCCGACATCATCGCCAAGGACACCAGCGGCAACCTGAAGATGTGGACCCACAACCCGGGTGGTTACTTCAACGCCCCGGTCAATGTCACCGCAGGCTGGAACTACTCCCAGACCACCGCCGCCGACTTCGACGGCAACGGCAAGGCCGACATCATCGCCCGCAACGACACCACCGGCGACCTCACCATCTGGGCCGGCCAGGGCAACGGCACCTTCAACGCCGCCAACAAGCTCACCAGCGGCTGGTAACCACCAGCCGACCTTCGCCGGTGCCGTACGGACGTGATCGGTACGGCACCGGCCCCTGGCCCGCGACGCGGCCGGTCCCCCTCACTCTCCCCGCCCGGAAGGTTCCTTCGCCATGTCCTCCCGCACCCCTGCCGCCCGCCGCCGTGCCCTCGCCCTCTCCCTCGCGACCTGCTCCGCGCTCGTTGCGCTCGGCGGCACGACGGGGACGTCCCACGCCGCCTCGGTCAGTACGTGGGAGAAGCTCGCCGAGTGCGAGAGCGGCGGCGACTGGACCGCGGTCAGCAGCGGAAGCGTCACCTACTACGGCGGCATCCAGTTCAGCCTCGCCACCTGGCAGTCGATCGGCGGAACGCAGTACGCCGCCTACCCGCACCAGGCGACGAAGAACCAGCAGATCATCATGGGCGAGAAGCTCCTCGACACCGCGGGCGAGAACCAGTGGCCCGTCTGCGGCCCCAAGGTGGGCCTCGGTTCGGACCCTGCCGACCCCTTCCCGGTCGACGAACCGCCGGCTCCGGTGTTCACGCAGACGGCCGCCGCGGACTTCACCGGCGACGGCCAGGCCGACATCATCGCCCGCGACGCCTCGGCCACCCTCAAGATGTGGACCCACAACCCCGGCGGCTACTTCAACTCGCCGGTCAACGTCACCGGCGGCTGGAACTTCACCCAGACCGTGACCGGAGACTTCAACAACGACAACAAGAACGACATCATCGCCAGGGACGCCAGCGGAAACCTGAAGATGTGGCTCGGCCGGGGCGACGGCACCTTCAACGCCGCGAGCCACATCACCGCCGGCTGGAACTTCACCCAGACCGCCGCCGCCGACTTCGACGGCAACGGCAAGGACGACCTCATCGCCAAGGACGCCGACGGCAACCTCAAGATCTGGGCCGGCCGAGGCGACGGCACCTTCAACGCCGCAGCCCACCTCTCCGCCGGCTGGAACTTCACCCAGACCGCCGCCGCCGACTTCAACGAAGACGGCCAGGCCGACATCATCGCCAAGGACACCAGCGGCAACCTGAAGATGTGGACCCACAACCCGGGTGGTTACTTCAACGCCCCGGTCAATGTCACCGCAGGCTGGAACTACTCCCAGACCACCGCCGCCGACTTCGACGGCAACGGCAAGGCCGACATCATCGCCCGCAACGACACCACCGGCGACCTCACCATCTGGGCCGGCCAGGGCAACGGCACCTTCAACGCCGCCAACAAGCTCACCAGCGGCTGGTAACCACCAGCCGATCGCAGCACCCCCGACGTCGACAAAGCCAGGAAAGGCAGTTCCTTCCATGCCCCGCACCGCATTCGGGTCCACCAGGACGAGACTCGTCGCGACCGCCCTCGTGGTCGGACTGGCCGCCACCGGGCTCGCGACCACGCACGCGACTGCCGCCGAGACCGTCTACACCTCGTTCAGCAGCGCCTTCAACAACGCCGGCATCGCCACGCAGGCCGCCCCGGGTGTCGCGGACCTCGACGGAGCGGGCGACAGCCTGTCCGCCGACGCGCTCAACGCGGCAGGCTGGACCCGCGGAGCACGCATCACCGTCAGCGGCACGACCTACGTGCTGCCCGACGTCGCCCCCGGGCAGATGGACAACATCGTCGCCGCCGGTCAGCGGGTTCCCGTGTCCGGTTCCGGCAACGCCCTCGGCTTCCTGCTCACCGCCACCGGTGGCGCGGTGTCCGGCTCGGGCACCGTGCACTACAGCGACGGCACCACCTCCGCGTACAACCTGGGCAGCGTCGGTGACTGGGAGACCGGCAACGCGGTCGCCGCAGCCGTCGTCCTCGACCGCTCGGCGCGCGGCACCACTCCCGTAAAGCTGTTCTCGGTCACCGTCCCCGTCACCGCGGGCAAGTCGGTCGCCTCGGTCACCCTTCCCGCCGCCCCCGCCGACGGAAAGCGCCTCCACGTCTTCTCCGCGGCGGTACGCAGCACCCCGGCCGCGCCCGGTGGAACCTCCTGGACCGGAAGCTGGGCCGCGTCCTTCAGCCACGCGGGCTCCACATCGATGGGGGCCGAATACCCTGACTGGTCGAACCAGACCTTCCGCATGGTCGTCAACCCGCACACCAGCGGCAGCACGGTCCGGCTGCGCTTCGCCAACACCTTCTCCGCCGACCCCGTAAAGCTCGGCCACGTCACCGTCGCCGGGCAGTCCAGCGGTGCGAGCGCCGCACAGGCCCCGGCCACCCTGACCTTCGGCGGCAGCCAGCAGGCCACTCTCCCGGCCGGTGGCGAAATCGTCAGCGACCCGATCGCCCTTCCCGTCACCGCAGGGAAGAACCTGCTGGTCAGCTACCACCTGCCCGGCACGGTGACGACCGCCCCGCAGCACGGGTACGCCCTGGCCACCTCGTACACCACTCCCCGGCTCGCCGGTGACCGGTCCGCCGACGCAAGCGGCGCCGACTTCACCAAGCAGCTCTCCTTCTGGAGTCTGGTCAGCGGTGTCGACGTCGCCACCGCCGGCACCCCGGGAACCGTCGTCACCCTCGGCGACTCCCAGACCGACGGTGGCCACAGCACCAAGGACACCAACCGGCGCTACCCCGACTTCTACGCGTCCTTCCTCAACGGCGCGCCCCCCGCGCCCGGCGTCCTCAACGCAGGCATCAGCGGAAACCGGATCGTCAGGGACATCGCCGCGGGACAGGGGGCCAGCGCGGTCACCCGCCTCGACCGTGACGTCTTCGCCCAGCCCAACGTCCGCGAGGTGATCCTCTACGAGGGCATCAACGACATCCTCGACGGCGCGTCAGCGGCCTCGGTCACCAACGCCATCCAGACGATCGCGGCCCAGGCCCGCTCCCGGGGAGTACGCGTCACCGTCGCCACCATCCCGGGCTTCTCCGGCTACCCCTCCGCCGCCTCGACCTTCCGCGTCCGCGAGGCCGTCCGGCAGACCGTGAACAACTACATCCGCACCACGAGCGACATCGACGACTACATCGACTTCGACGTCGTCTCCAAGGACCTCGACGACCCCTACGCCCTTCGGCCTTCGGTCGCGAGCACCGACAAGCTGCACTTCAATGACGCCGGTACGGAGCTCCTCGGCCGTACTCTGGCCGACCGCACCGCTCGGGCTTCGCTCCCCATGGGAGAGACCACGGCCGCGGACTTCAACGGTGACGGGAACTCCGACCTCCTGGCCCGGCACGACCCCACGGGCACCCTGAAGGTGTGGCTCGGCCGCGGCGACGGCACCTTCGCCGCCGCGACGGACCTCACCGGCGGCTGGCAGAACTACTCCCAGACCGTCGCCGCCGACTTCACCGGTGACGGCAAGGCAGATCTCATGGCCCGCTACGAGGGCCCCGCCAACGAGAACGTCCCCCAGAACACGCTCCGGCTGTGGGTCAACCGGGGTGACGGCACCTTCGCGGCCCCGAGCAACGTGACCGGTGGCTGGAACTTCACCCAGACCGCCGCCGCCGACTTCGACGGCAACGGCAAGTCCGACCTCATCGCCCGCGACCCCGACGGCAACCTCAAGATCTGGGCCGGCCGAGGCGACGGCACCTTCGGCGCCGCAGCCCACCTCACCGGCGGCTGGAACTTCGCCCAGACCGTCGCGGCCGACTTCAACGAGGACGGCCAGGCCGACATCCTCGCCCGTGACCCCGCCGCAGGCACGCTCAAGGTGTGGACCCACAACCCGGCCGGCTACTTCAACGCCCCCGTCCACGTCACGGGCGGCTGGAACTTCTCCCAGACCACCGCAGCCGGCGACATCGACGGCGACGGCAAGGCGGACATCCTCGCCCGCGACAACGCGACCGGCAAGCTGAAGGCCTGGTCGGGCCGAGGCGACGCCACCTTCACCTCCGCTCGCGATGTGACGGGCGGCTGGTAGCCCCGAGGCGGGTGCGGCCCCAAGCGTGCCCCTCGGAGCAGTGAACAGCGGATACGACGGGCATCGACGAGCCCGTGAAGGGCACCGTGCGAGATGACATCTCCGCAGGTCAGCCATTCCTGCAAACCAGCTCGGCGTCGGTGATTCCCAAGCTTGTGGCGCGGGTTGATTCCCGTCATCCGCTCTTCTACGAAGCCCCAGGTCAGAGACCTGGGGCTTCGTCGTTGTCCCCTCGGACCCTGATGGAATGGTCGTCAGCGCGGAACGGCTGCTGCGCCGACGCGAGGGCCGACACCCCCGTGCTGCTGAGTCCGCAGGACTCCGTTCGTGATCGCTTCCATGCGTGCCGCGTGCGTGTTGCAGGCCGTACGGGTATCGCGGCGACATGGCGCGCGAGGATCCCCTCACGGTTCTCACGCATACCTTGCTCGCTACGACGCCGAGCCTTCTCGTCGTAGGGGTTCTCCAGGAGGTCGAAGAACAGTTCGCCGCCGCGCGAGAGCGAAGTCTCCGAGCAGGAGCGGTTCTTGGGCGACATCCTCCAGGGCATTCACCAACGGACTGCCCCTTGCCGTACCCGGCCCCGCCGAAGGCAGACCCATGATGCGCAGCACTGCATCGATGCGCCAGGCGATGCACGAGTCGTGCGAGCAAGCCGACGGGTGCTTGCCGGTCTGGGGCCCGGCCAATACACCCTCCACGATGAGGACGGGTCGGTCACTGTCACGCTGTACGACTTCTGACGAGGTCTGACGACCAGTCGGTGAGGTACACGGCCAGGTCTCGCTCGAGCGGCTTCTTCGTCTGCAACCAGATCTTCCGCCTGCCCCTCGTCTGAACCACCCGGCTCCACTCCTCACCTCCGGACGTGCGGCGGACAGCCCTGTCTGGGGGAGGAGCCTGCGTCCTACCTGCCCGTTCGGGCCCCTTGGCCGTCGCAGGGCAGGGGGCGGCCGGGGTGGTCCTCGGCGAAGTCGGCCACCGTGTCCTCCATGGAGGTGCTCGAGATGTGGATGTGGCCGGAGAACGGCCGGTCGATGTCCTCGATGAGGAGCAGGGAGCCCGTGAAGATTCCGGCCAGGACGAGCAGCAGCACGAGGTGCGCGGGGCCACGCCTGACCGGAAGGCCGAAGGCGAAGGCGAAGGCGCCGATGGTGGCGAACGAGACGACCATGAACCAGTAGACGACGGGCGGGATCGCCGGGGCGGCCTCGGACAGCCGGGTCTGGCGGGCCACGGAGCGCTCGTCGGCGGCCTCGACCAGCAGGTCCGGCGTCCCGTCGTCCGTACGGGCCAGCGCCTTGAAGTGGCGGCGGAAGTCCGAAGGCCAGACGGATGCCTCCAGGGGGCCGGGGCGCAGTCGGCCACCTCGCAGAGCTGGTCCACGCGGTGCGCCTCGGCGGCCACGACGATGACGAAGGCGACCAGGAGGACGGCGAGCGTCTCCAGCGGACTGATGAGGTCGCTGACCGGCGCCGTCTCCTCCTCCTGGTCCTTCGGCGACCGTCGGCGCCGGTACTGGTTCGCGGCCGGTCCGACGGCGAGCGCGGCGGCCATCGCCACGATGGTGGTGAGCGTCAGCATGCTCGGGCCTCAGGGGGAAGTCGGCCGGCCGGTCACGCGTTGCGGCGGTCGCCCTGGTCGTCGCAGGGGAGGTCGGTGGTCTTGTGGTGTCTCCCCCTTCGTCCGGCGGCGGGGTGTCCCCCCGCGCCCGCCCCTCGCGGCAGCTACCTGCCGCTGCGGCTTCCGAGAATGAATCTCGTACGTAATGGGACAGACATCACGGATCCGCGCATCTGCGGCCAGACCCCCGTCCGGCAAGCGGCGCCCGGGGTCCGGGTCCGCGCTTCCGAAATGCTGTGGTCAGGGGGATTCAATATCTATGACCGCGGTCCGAGAATTTACCGAGCCTCGCAGGGAGAGTTTTTACCGCAACGCGCGGAGAGCGATTGCTCTCCGCACAGCGGCCGCTGCGGCATGCTACTGTCGATATCAGTTGCAGTTTTGGTACCCAAAGACTTCAAGCGCCTCCGGTCGGCCTCGCCGCACAGGATCGCTTTTTATTTCCGGTCATTTTCCGGGCAGGGCATCATCGCGGCGACACGGCATCCGTAAAGTGCGGATTCCGGTGTACTGCCCAAAGGAGATATGACATGGCTACTGGCACCGTGAAGTGGTTCAACGCGGAAAAGGGCTTCGGCTTCATCGAGCAGGACGGTGGCGGCCCGGACGTGTTCGCCCACTACTCGAACATCGCCGCCCAGGGCTTCCGCGAGCTGCAGGAGGGCCAAAAGGTCTCCTTCGACATCGCGCAGGGCCAGAAGGGCCCGACGGCCGAGAACATCGTTCCCGCCTAAGCCTGACGCACAGCTCGTAGCTGGGGCCCGCATCCCTCGGGGTGCGGGCCCCAGCTACATGCATTTCCGGCAGCGATTTCACCGGCGGGACGACCGCCGACCCCTGCCGACGAGATTCACTTTCGCATTCCCCTCGGCCCGTTCTTTTGGTTCCCCGCGCCGCTCCATCGCTGCGGGAATTCCTTGATGACGTGCCGCATCAAGGAAGGTTCTTCATGAACCCCACACGTACGAACAGCCGCTCCCCCCACGGCCGCCGCCGCGCCGGCGGATCCACTTTCGGCTCCACCGCCGCTCCCAGCCGGGGCGGTCGCTTCGGTACGTCGGCCCCCAGCCGTACGGGAGACCCGAGCCGCTCGGGTGGCCGCGGCCGCCGGCCCGCCCCCGTGCAGGGCGAGTTCGCCCTCCCGAAGACGATCACGCCGCCGCTGCCCGCCGTCGAGACGTTCGGCGAACTCGACATGCCCCAGGAGCTCCTCGCCGCGCTCACCGCGCAGGGCGTGGCCGTGCCGTTCCCGATCCAGGGCGCGACCCTGCCGAACTCCCTCGCGGGCCGCGACGTCCTGGGCCGCGGCCGGACCGGTTCCGGCAAGACCCTCGCCTTCGGCCTGGCCCTCCTGGCCCGCACCGCCGGGCAGCGCGCCGAGCCCCGCCGGCCGATCGCCCTCGTCCTCGTCCCCACCCGCGAGCTGGCCCAGCAGGTGACCGACGCCCTCACGCCGTACGCGCGCGCCGTCAGGCTGCGCCTGGCGACCGTCGTCGGCGGCATGCCCATCGGGCGCCAGGCCGGCGCCCTGCGCGGCGGTGCCGAGGTCGTCGTCGCCACCCCCGGACGCCTCAAGGACCTCATCGACCGCGGCGACTGCGCGCTGAACCAGGTCGCGATCACCGTCCTGGACGAGGCCGACCAGATGGCCGACATGGGCTTCATGCCCCAGGTCACCGCCCTCCTGGACCAGGTGCGCCCCGAGGGCCAGCGGATGCTGTTCTCCGCCACCCTGGACCGCAACGTCGACCTCCTGGTCCGCCGCTACCTCACCGACCCCGTCGTCCACTCCGTCGACCCCTCCCAGGGCGCGGTCACCACGATGGAGCACCACCTCCTGCACGTGCACGGCGCCGACAAGCAGCGGGTGACGACGGAGATCGCGGCGCGCGAGGGCCGGGTGATCATGTTCCTGGACACCAAGCACGCCGTGGACCGGCTCACCCAGGACCTCCTCGACAGCGGCGTCCGCGCCGCGGGGCTCCACGGCGGCAAGTCCCAGCCCCAGCGCACCCGCACCCTCGCCCAGTTCAAGACGGGTCACGTCACCGTCCTGGTCGCCACGAACGTCGCCGCGCGCGGCATCCACGTCGACAACCTCGACCTCGTCGTCAACGTGGACCCGCCGACCGACCACAAGGACTACCTCCACCGCGGCGGCCGCACCGCCCGCGCGGGCGAGTCCGGCAGCGTCGTCACCCTGGTCACCGCCAACCAGCGGCGCGGCCTGACCCGCCTCATGGCCACCGCCGGCATCGTGCCCCGGACCACGCAGGTCCGCTCCGGCGAGGAAGCGCTCCACCGGATCACCGGCGCCCGGAAGCCCTCCGGCATCCCGGTCACCATCACCGCGCCGGTGACCGAGCAGCGTAAGCGCGGCCCGGTGTCCCGCGGTCGACGCAGCGCCGCCGCCTCGGCCCGCCGCGCGAGCACGCAGCGCTCCGGCGCGTGAGTCCCTGTCGGCCCGGCGCGTGAGCCCGTGACGCTCGCGCGCCGGCCCGGCACTCCGCACGCCATGTGAACAGGAAACCGACCCATCTCCGCAGGAGGCATTTTGACGCTGGTCCAGACGCAGCCCCGCTCGGCGAACGCCACCCCCGCGGACAGGAGGGTCGCCGACGCCACCGAATCGGCCGCACCACGGGTCGGTGACGACATGACCGTGGAAGTGGCCCTGTCCGTCGTGATCAGTGCCCGCGCGGGGCATCTGCTCATCTGTGACGACGACGGTCTGTGTACCCGAACGGTCACCCGCGTACAGCTCGCCGCCGTCCGTGACAGCAGCGCGTACACGGACCGCATCCGGCTGCGCGACATCCTCGGCGACCGCGGGCCGTTCGTCTCGGCCCGTACCCCGATCGCCCCGATCGCCGGACACCCGACGAGAAACCGTCGGACGGGCGCCCTGCCCGTCGCTGCCGGCCAAGGCGGCGCTCCGGGCGTCCTCGACGCCGCCTGAACCGACGCACCGCTGCCGGACCCTTCTCCCCTTCTCCCTGTGAGGCACCATGCGTTGTGTCATCGCCCGGTTCCCGTTCGATCTGACGAAGAGCGGCGTCCTGGAATCCATGAAGGGCGTCAAGCCCGAGCCGGTCACCGGCGAGTCCGTGATCATCGGACGCCGTGTCTACCCCGTCAAGCAGGTCGGCCAGGTCGTCACCCGCCAGGACCGTCGTGACTTCACCGCCGGGGAGGTCCTCAGGGCCATGACCCGGCTCGGCTTCACCTGCCGCGGGCTTCCCGAGGCCGACGCCCCCGCAACCGGACTCACCCCCGTCCAGCAGGCGTCCGCGCTGCTCGGCGCACCGGTCGCCGTCTGACCGACGGGACCGGCGCGAGCCGCCACCGGAACAGCCGGAAGAGCCCGACCCGCGCACGTGCGGGTCGGGCTCTTCCGCGTACCGCCGGGTTTCCCCGGCGGCGCCGTGTCAGTGGTCGGAGTAGCTGAAGTCGCCCATGCTCCAGGCGCTGACGTCCGCGATCGCGACGCGGTACATCCCGCCCGTCTCGGGGATCCCCACCGTGCCCTGCAGGATGCGGGCCACATGGAAGTGCAGATGTGTGGGCGGCTCGTCACCACGCGGCACGGCGGTGAAGACGGCGGAGAACTCGCCCAGGCGGGCCGAGTCCGTCAGGACCTCCGACACCCGCTGCCTCCACACGGCTTCGGGAGCCAGCCGACCGGTGATGACAGCTCCACCGGTGACCACGGTCAGGGACATCTGATTGCTCCGCACGGACTCCACCAGGGCGGCGACGTCAACGAGCAGCTCGTCAGGCTTCGACATGAGAGCCGATTCTATTCGCCCGCCGTCCGCAGAAGGCGCGACGGGATGTGACGCGCTCGGACACGACCAGGACCGGTGTCGGCGGCGGCATCCCGTGCCTGACCTGCGACGCAGGCGGCTCCGCACACCCTGAACCGGCCATGAAGGACTAGCTCACCTCCCGGCACACAAAAATCTATCTCGGCCGGAGTAGACATTGGGTGGTGGTCTGGTTATGGTTTCTCTCGTAGCCCAGAGAGACAAGAGGGCCCGGCAGAGATGAACTGCCGGGCGGCAGTAACCGCAGGTGTAGTCGCAGGACGGTGCGGTGGTGGAGTTCCGAAGCCAGTTTTGTGAGGACGGCGACGGGACTGACGACCGGACCGGGTGGCCCGCAGTGATGAGGGGCCGCCGTGAACGGGACCGCTGTCATGGCAGTCGCGGTACCCGTTGGTGAAGTACGCAGGAAAGCAGTACCGGCAGTACCAGCAGTACCAGCAGTACCAGCAGTACGCAGGAAAGCAGTACCCGCAGTACGCAGTACCAGCAGTACGCAGTACCCCCGTTGGGAAGCAGTTGATCACCGAGGGAGAACGGAGGAGCCGAGCGCGCCATCAGGATCGCCCGGGCGGAAGTCCTGAGCCCGGGTACCGCAGGACATCGACAGTGAGGTGGTCTCCGGTCAAGCAACCGCGATCCCCGCGTACCCGACAGTGTCTCGGTCGGGTCGGCGGAAACAGAAGGCCGGTGCAGTATCAGGACCGGCGGATGGTGTAGTAGTTCCTTCGGGGCCCTGGTGCCAGTACGGCACCAGGGCCCCTCCACGCGTTCACCAGAGAGGTGCCAGTGACAGCAGACAACTCCTTCGACCGTCTCGACGACGACGACTACCCCGCCTACACGATGGGCCGGGCCGCCGAGATGATCGGTACCACCCAGGGATTCCTGCGCGCCCTCGGCGAAGCGCGCCTCATCACCCCGCTGCGTTCCAGCGGCGGCCACCGCCGCTACTCCCGCTACCAGCTGCGCATCGCCGCCCGCGCCCGGGAGCTGGTCGACCAGGGCACCCCCATCGAGGCCGCCTGCCGCATCATCATCCTCGAGGACCAGCTCGAAGAGGCCCAGCGCATCAACGCCGAGTACCGCCGCGCCGCCGAGTCGTCCCCTCCGCCGGCCGCGGACTGAGCCGGGTGCGCGGGGCCGTCACGCGCCGTCGAGGACGCCTTCGCGGGCGTGCCTCGCCGACGCTAGGGTGAGGCGCCTACTCGGCGGATCGCTCCCCGAGGGAGGTAGGGGTGGGGCTCATGGACGCGGACCACGCGGGGCTGGTCGTCGCGGCGCAGGCCGGGGACGAGCAGGCGCGCGATGAGCTGATCGCCGCGTACCTGCCCTTGGTCTACAACATCGTCGGACGCTCGCTGAGCGGGCATGCCGACGTCGACGACGTCGTCCAGGAGACGCTGCTGCGGGTGGTGCGGGACCTGCCCGCCCTGCGTGCCCCGGAGAGCTTCCGGTCCTGGCTGGTGTCGATCACGCTCCGCCAGATCACCACCCACTGGCACCGGCAGCGCACCTCCACCGACCGGACCACGCCCCTCGACGAGGCGCTTCAGATACCGGACGCGGGCGCCGAGCACGAGGACGTGACGATCCTGCGTCTGCGGGTGTCGGACGAACGTCGCCAGGTGGCCGAAGCCGGGCGGTGGCTCGACCCGGACCATCGGGTGCTGATGGCACTGTGGTGGCAGGAGTCCGCCGGCCTGCTGAGCCGTGAGGACGTCGCCGCCGCGACGGGGCTCTCCGTCGCCCACGTCGGAGTACGTCTGCAACGCATGCGCGAGCAGTTGGAACTGAGCCGGACGATCGTCGCCGCCCTGGAGGCCGACCCGCGCTGCCGGCGGCTGGACGAGACCGTCGTCGGCTGGGACGGTCTCCGTACGTCGGTGTGGCGCAAGCGGATCGCGCGGCACACCCGCGACTGCCCTGTCTGCTCGGCGACGAGGACAGAACGGGTTCCGGCCGAACTCCTGCTCCTCAGCCTCGCGCCGCTGGCCGTCCCGGCCGGGCTCCTCGCCGCGCTGGCCGGCAAAGGCCTCCTGTCGGGTACGGCCGCGATCGCCGCCGGGCCGGCCACGGCACACGTCGCAGCCGGCACGGCTACGGCATCTGCATCGGCATCCGTATCGGCATCGGCCTCGGCCTCGGCGGGAGGCGGCCTGCACGGCGGGCTGACCGGCGCGCTGCACGCGGTGACCGCTCATCCGCTGGTCAGCCTCACCGCCGGCGCGGTGCTCATCGCCGGGACCGCCACCTACGCGACCTGGCCCGAACCGGTCCATCGGAAGCCCGCCGTCATCGCCGCGCCCACGGCGGTCGGCACCCCAACGCCGGTCCCGGCGCGCACCACCCCGCCGGTCCCGTCGCGCACCACCCCGCCGGTCCCGTCGCGCACCCCCACGCCGGCCGCACCGCCCCCGGTCAGTCCGACCGCCGTCGCGGGCACGGTTCCGCTGGGCGCGCGGTCGCTGGAGTCCGTGGACCAGCCCGACCTGTACGTCACGTACGCCGGCGACTTCGCGACGCTCGGCCGGGTCTCCGCGTCGAGCGACACGCAGACGCGGCAGCGGGTCACCTTCACGGTCGTCGTGGGTCTTGCCGACACGCGGTGCGTCACCTTCCGGGCCGCCGACGGCCGCTATCTGCGCCATCGGGACCTGCGGCTGCGGCTGAGCGGCGACGACGGCAGCGCACTGTTCCGTGAGGACGCCACGTTCTGTCCGCGCCCCGGGGCGGTCGCCGGGTCGGTGACCCTGCACGCGCACAACTATCCCGGGGCGGTCCTCCGCCACCGCGACGGCGGCGTCTGGCTCGACGGCTCCGACGGCACCCGTACCTTCGCCGGCCAGGCCTCCTTCATCGTGCGCGGGGCCGGGGCCTGAGAACCGCTCCTCGGGCCAGGGCCGGACCGCGGGGCCCGGCATGACGTCTTCCGCCCGCGAGACGCGTCACCGGGCAATCGTCCGGACGGGACGAATTTCTGTTACGACGCCGTGAGTCCGGAGGCCTCCCTTGCGTGGGGTTCACTTCCCGCCGCTCACCATGACGTGCCGGCGGGGCGGGTTCCCCGACTTCCCCCGTTGACGCATGCCCGGAAGAAGGCCCCTCCCATGACGCGACACACCCCCACGATCACCGCACCCAGGGTGCCCCGCGGCCCCCGAGGAAACTCATGAAGGGCCTGCACCGGCTCAGCCGGCGCCGCCGGACGGTGACGGCAGGACTGGCGGCCGCGGCGGTGGTGGCCGGTGTCGTGACGCTCCTGCCCGGCGCCGCCGGAGCCGCGAACCTGGGCACGCAGGCGGCCCCCTCGGGCCGGTACTTCGGCACCGCCGTGGCCGCCGGCAGGCTCGGCGACCCGGCGTACACCGCGATCGCCGACCGCGAGTTCACCATGATCACCCCGGAGAACGAGATGAAGTGGGACGCCGTCCAGCCGTCCCGCGGCACCTTCACCTTCGGCCCCGCGGACCGGATCGTCGACCGTGCGAAGGCGAACGGCCAGCGCGTGCGCGGCCACACCACGGTCTGGCACTCACAGCTCCCCGCCTGGGTCGGCTCGATCGGCGACGCGCACACGCTGCGCGAGGTGATGGACCGTCACATCAACACCACGATGACCCACTTCAAGGGCAAGATCTACGCCTGGGACGTGGTCAACGAGGCGTTCGAGGACGGCCCCGGCGGCCGGCTGCGCGGCTCGGTGTTCCAGAAGGTCCTGGGCGACGGCTTCATCGAGGAGGCGTTCCGCACGGCCCGTACGGCCGACTCCTCGGCCAAGCTCTGTTACAACGACTACAACATCGAGAACTGGTCGGACGCCAAGACCCAGGGCGTCTACCGGATGGTCAAGGACTTCAGGTCCCGCGGTGTGCCGATCGACTGCGTCGGGTTCCAGAGCCACTTCGGCACCGGCGGCCCGCTGTCCAGCTTCCGGACCACCCTGGCCAATTTCGCCGCCCTGGGTGTCGACGTCCAGATCACCGAGCTGGACATCGCCCAGGCATCACCCACCCACTACGTCGGAGCGGTCAACGCCTGTCTTTCCGTGGCCCGTTGCACTGGCGTCACGGTGTGGGGCGTCCGTGACAGCGACTCCTGGCGCAGCGACGAGAGCCCGCTGCTGTACGACAGGAACGGGAAGCCCAAGCCCGCGTACACCGCCGTCATGAACGCCCTCGGCTCCGCATCGGGTACCACCCCGGGGAAGCCGAGCGACGGCACCGGCACTGATGCGGGTACGGGTTCCGGTACGGGCGAGATCAAGGGCGTGGCCTCCGGCCGCTGTCTCGGCACCCCCGCCTCCACCACCGCCAACGGCACCCAGGCGCAGCTGTGGAGCTGCAGCGGTCAGGCCAACCAGCGGTGGACCCGCACCGCCGGCAAGCAGCTCAGGCTCGACGGCGGCAAGTGCCTGGACGCCAAGGGCAAGGGCACCGCCAACGGCACCCCGGTGGTCGTCTGGGACTGCAACGGCGGCACCAACCAGCAGTGGACCGTCAACGCCGACGGCACGATCGCGGGCGTCCAGTCCGGGCTGTGCCTCGACGCCGTCGGCGCGGGTACCGCTGACGGCACCAGGATCCAGCTGCACTCCTGCTGGTCCGGCGGCAACCAGAAGTGGACCGTCCCGTCCGGCTCGGGCGGCGGCACGTGCGCTCTTCCGTCGACGTACAAGTGGAGCTCGACGGGCGCCCTGGCGCAGCCGGCGAACGGGTGGGCCTCGCTGAAGGACTTCACCACGGTCGTGCACAACGGCAAGCACCTGGTCTACGGGTCGAACTTCACGGGATCGTCGTACGGCTCGATGACGTTCAGTCCCTTCAGCACCTGGTCGGACATGGCGTCCGCCGGACAGAAGGCGATGAACCGGCCCGCGGTCGCGCCCACGCTGTTCTACTTCGCGCCCAAGAAGGTCTGGGTCCTCGCGTACCAGTGGGGCCAGTGGCCCTTCATCTACCGCACGTCGAGCGACCCCACCGACCCCGACGGCTGGTCCGCTCCGCAGCCGCTGTTCACCGGAAGCATCCCCCGCACCGACTCCCCCACCGGCCCGATCGACCAGACCCTGATCGCCGACGACCGGAACATGTACCTGTTCTTCGCCGGTGACAACGGCAGGATCTACCGGGCGAGCATGCCGATCGGGAACTTCCCCGGCAGCTTCGGCTCCTCGTACACGACGGTCATGAGCGACACGGAGGCCAAGCTGTTCGAGGCCCCCCAGGTCTACAAGGTCCAGGGCCGGCAGCAGTACCTCATGATCGTCGAGGCGAAGGGCGCGAACGGGCGCTACTTCCGCTCGTTCACGGCCACCGACCTGAACGGTTCATGGACCCCGCAGGCCGCCACCGAGAGCAACCCCTTCGCGGGCAAGGCCAACAGCGGCGCCACCTGGACCGCCGACGTCAGCCACGGCGACCTGGTCCGGGCCGATCCCGACCAGACCATGACGATCGACCCCTGCGATCTGCAGTTCCTCTACCAGGGCAAGTCCCCCACCGCGGGCGGTCCCTACGACCGACTGCCGTACCGCCCGGGTGTCCTCACCCTGCGGCGCTGACCCGGCCGACCCGCCCGTTCCACGGTGACACGCAAGGAGAACCGACCCCCCATGAACCAGCCCCCCATGAAGAACCCCACGAACGGTGGACGCCGCGGGCGTCACCGCCGTCGCTGGACCGCGACAGGACTGCTGCTCGGAGCGCCCGCGCTCGTCGTGCCGTACCTCCTGTTCGTGCAGGACGACTCGCAGGCCGCGACGGTCGACGGCAACGCCTACTACCGGCTGCTCTCCGTACGCAGCGGCAAGGCGCTGGACGTCAAGGCCTTCTCCACCGCCGACGGCGCCCGCGTCCAGCAGTACACCGACCAGAACACCGCCAACCAGCAGTGGAAGCTGCGCCCCGCCGGGGACGGCTACTACGAGCTGGTGAACCGCAACAGCGGCAAGGTGCTCGGCATAGCCGGCGGCTCGTCCGACCGGGCGGCCTCCGCCGAGCAGCAGACCGACAGCTCCTCCACCTCCCAGGAGTGGCGGATCGACGAGGTGAGCGGTTCCGACGCCGTCACCCTCACCTCCCGCAGGAGCGGCCAGGTCCTGGACGTCTCCGGTGGCTCCACGGCCGAGGGCGCGGGAGTCATCCAGTATCCCGGCAGGGGCAGCACCAACCAGCAGTGGAAGCTGGTGAGGACGGCCGACTCCCAGGCGGCCGGAACCGGACCGTACACGTGGCGCAACGCCCAGGTGGTGGGCGGCGGTTACGTCACCGGGCTCGTGTTCAACCCGCGCGCGAAGGGCCTGCTGTACGCGCGCACCGACATGGGCGGCGCCTACCGCTGGGACGTCGCGGCCGAGCAGTGGATCCCGCTGACCGACTGGGTCAGCGAGAAGGACTGGAACCTGCTGGGCATCGACTCGCTGGCCACCGACCCCGTCGACCCCGACCGGCTCTACCTCGCGGCGGGCACCTACACCAACAACTGGGCGGGCAACGGCGCGCTCCTGCGCTCCACCGACCGCGGCCGCACCTTCCAGCGCACCGACCTGCCCTTCAAGCTGGGCGCCAACGAGGACGGCCGCGGGGCCGGCGAACGCCTGGTAATCGACCCCGCGAACAACGGCACCCTGCTGCTCGGCACCCGCAAGAACGGGCTGTGGCGCAGCACCGACCACGGGGTGAGCTGGAGCCAGGTGTCCTCGTTCCCCGTGAAGGACGGGGCGGGCAGCGGCGCGGGCATCTCGTTCGTGACGTACGGCCCGGCCGGCAGCAGGACGGTCTACGTCGGCGTCGCCGACGCGTCCCGGTCCCTCTACCGCTCCACCGACGGCGGCAGCACCTGGCAGGCCGTACCCGGGCAGCCCACCGGCCAGATGCCGCAGCACGGCGTCCTCTCCGGTGACGGCTCGCTGTACCTGACGTACACCGATGTCGTCGGACCCAACGGCGTGACCGCCGGCTCGGTGTGGAAGCACACACCGTCCGGCGGTACGTGGAAGAACGTCTCGCCGTCGCAGGGCGGTTACGGGTTCTCCGGTCTGGCCGTCGACCCGCGGAAGCCGTCCACGGTGATGGTGACCACCCTCGACCGCTGGTGGCCCGAGGACGAGATCTACCGCACCACCGACGGCGGCACGACCTGGAAGGCGCTGGCCGAGAAGTCGGTACGGGACGCCTCCGCCGCTCCGTACGTCGGTACCGGCACCGGGCACTGGATGACCGCCCTCGCCATCGACCCCTTCGACTCCGGACACGTGCTGTACGGCACCGGTAGCGGCATCTGGCGGAGCAAGGACGCCCACGCCACCGACAGCGGCGCCACCAGCCACTGGACCGTGGGGTCCCGGGGCCTTGAGGAGACCGCGGTCCTGGACGCGGTCGCCCCGCCCGGCGGCGCCACCGTCATCACGTCCATGGGCGACCTGGGCGGCTTCCGCTACAGCACCCCCGACTCGCTGACCAGGGTGCCCGCCGGGCGGCTCAAGAGCCCCATGATGATCACCAGCACGGCCATCGACTTCGCCCAGTCCAACCCCTCGGTCATGGTCCGCGTCGGCCGTGGCGGCGAACAGGACGGCGCCTACTCCACCGACGGCGGCAGCAACTGGAGCGGCTTCACGTCGGAGCCGGTGGGCGGCGCCGACAGCGGGCAGGTCGCGCTCTCCGCGGACGGCTCCGCCATCGTCTGGACCGAGGAGGGGCAGGCCCCGTACCGCTCGACCGACAAGGGGGCGAGCTGGTCGAGGGCCGGCGGCCTGGGCACCGGCGCCGTGGTCGTCGCCGACCGCTCCTCGGCCAGGACGTTCTACTCACTGGCCGGCGGCACGCTCCACGCCAGCACCGACGGCGGCGCGACCTTCAGTGCCCGCGCCACCGGCCTGCCCACCGGCCGGCTCAGCGCCGTCCCCGGCATCGCCGGGGACCTGTGGATCGCCGGCTACGACAAGGGGCTGCTGCACTCCACCGACGGCGGCCGCACCTTCACCACGCTCACGACGGTGAGTTCCGCCTCCGCCCTCGGCTTCGGCAAGGCCGCGCCGGGCGCCTCCTACCAGGCGCTGTACCTGATCGGCACCGTCAAGGACGTCACCGGAGTCTTCCGCTCCACCGACAAGGGCGCCACCTGGGTCCGCGTCAACGACGACGCCCACCAGTGGGGCAACATCAGCGGCACCGGCGTCGTCACCGGCGACCCCGACACCTACGGGCGCGTCTACATCGGCACCAACGGCCGCGGGCTCCAGTACGGCGATCCGTCGTCCTGACACCGGCGCCGCTCTAGGGGGCCGCAGGCCGCGCACAGCGGCCTGCGGCCTGCGGCCCCTGACGGTCAGAACACGAAGTCCGACGCGTACGCGCCGACCCGGTTCAGCTCCATCACTTCACCGGTTCGGAACGGGACCTTCCAGTCGCCGGTGCCCTTGTACAGCTTCGGCAACTGGTAGTCCACGCCGAGGCCCATGAGGTCGAGGCGCCCGTCGCCGTCCGCGTCACCGGCGGCGATCAGCGTACGGAACGCGTTCCAGCCGCCGCCGATCCGCACACGGGGCGCGAACGTGCCGTCGCCCTTGCCCAGGTGGAGCCAGAGGACGCCGTCCCTGCCACGGCCGACGAGATCGCCGGCGGGGCCGCCCGCGATGTTGCCGACGGCCGTGATGTCGTTGTAGATCCCCCAGCCGGTGCCGAGCTTCTTACGCGGGAGGAACGGCTTCGTGGCGCTGCCCGTGCCGGTGTGGAGCCACAGCACGCCGGACCTGTCGGCGGCGAGCACGTCCGCGCGGCCGTCGTTGGTCAGGTCGCTGCCGGACGCGATCTTGTCGTAGATCCCCCAGCCGACACCGATCTGCACCCGGTTCGCGAAGTCGCCGGTGCCCTTGCCCTGGTGCAGCCAGAGCACGCCGGACCTGTCGCGTCCCAGGAGGTCGCCGACCGGCGTACCGCCCAGGTTGCCGGCGGCCTCGATCCGGTCGTAGACGCCCCAGCCCGCACCGAGGTAGGACCTGGTTCCCGCCTCGTTGACGCCGTGCCACTCCGCGCTCGGACGGTAGAAGAGGTCGGTGCGCCACAGGCGTCCCGCGGAGTCCCGACTGAGCAGGTCGGGGCTGCCGTTGTCGTTGAAGTCGTGCGGCTGGACCTTGCGGACGACCTTGAACGTGCCCTTGGCCGTGACGTTCGGGCCGATGCCGTTGACCGGCACGCCGGACATCTCCCAGGTGAAGTCGCCGTTGGGGACGTCCCCGTCCCAGTCGTCGTCGCCGCCGCTGCCGACCCAGGAGAACGCCGGCGTGGTGGCGCTGAGTGGCACGGTCACGACATCGGTCTTCCCGGTCCGCACGTGACGGACGGTGACCCTGTGGCTCCGCACCTCACGGGACAGCGTCCATCTGAAGGTGAAGCCGTTGACCTTGTCGAGATCGAGGACCGCCGGGGGCACGGTCGAGGCCGTGGCGACGACCTCGGTGGGCTCGCCGGTCTTCGCGACCGGCTCGGCCTCCAGGGTGTCGCCGCCCGTGTCCGCGATCCGGTACACGCCCTCGCCCTGGCCGACGAGGCCGCCGTGCGCGTAGAGGCTGCTGTCGGGGGCGGAGGTGAACTCGTAGGCGTGGTCGAGGACCTTCACCTTCGCCTTGGTGGTGAGGTTGTAGGCGGTGATGGCGTGGTGGGCGCTGGGCTGGACGAAGCTCATGCCGCCCTTCTGCCCGTACAGGACCCAGTCGCCGACCAGGCCGACCTGGAGGTTGCCGAGCGGCGGCGCCGGGGGCAGCGGGGCCTCCTGCACGGCACCGGTGGCCCGGTCCGCGACGCGGAGGCGGAGGCTCGGGTCCGTCGCCGAGGCGGCGGCGAACCAGGCGACGTGGGTCGCGGAAATCGTCTGCGGGCCGATCTCGGGGTCGCCGAGGGTGAGGACGCCGGTGGCGAGGTCGAGGAGGCCCCACCTGCTCGGCGCGTTGTACCAGGTGACCTTGGCGTGGGTGGGTGTGGCGGGCGTGACCGTGACGGAGGTCGCGGAGACGGGAAGGCCGGTGACCGTCACCGCGGGGGCCCCGGCGACGTGCTTGCGGAGCACCGTGCCGGCCTCGGTCACGGTGGTGGTGAAGACGGCGTCGCCCGCCGCGCCCGCCCACTTCGCGTCGGTCGCCAGGGAACCGACGGGGACCTCCAGGGAACCGTTCGTCGTCAGGTTCCGCTGTGTGATCTCTGCCCGCCCCTGAAGACCAGGAAGTCCGTGGTCGGCGTCGACCGCAGGTACATGGCACCGTCGTACGTCTCCCCGGCACCGTCCGAGTAACGTCGGAAGGTCGCGACGTTCGTGTTGGAGGTCGTCAGGAAGCCGGTCACACCGGCACCGTCGAGCCTGCTGTACTTGGGGTACACGATCGGGGCCGCGGTCGTCGTCGCGGTCGCCGTCGCGTCCTCCGCCGCGAGCGCCCCGCCCGCGCCCGGGGCGGCGTACCCGGGAGCGGTCAGCGCGGTCGCCCCGAGCGTGACGGCGAGAACGGTGGTGCCGGTGCCGGCGAGCCGCCGTCGCGTCGAACGGGCCAGGGGCGCGGGCATTCCTCCCGAAACAACAGGCGCACCATACGCCTTGACGTTTGAGACCCCCGAGCGGCCGAATGGTTGTACGGGCCTACCGCGGCGGTGTCGTGGGAATGGAGGACCACCAGGTCGAGGGTGCCGCGACGGTGTACCCGAGGGACTCGTCCAGCGGCCTGCCCAGTTTCGAGGCGGTGAGGGTGGCCGGCAGGTCCGCCAGGTGGGCGAGGGAGCCGAGCATGACGGCCCGACCCACGCCGCGCGACCGGAAGGCCGACGACGTACCGACCCAGTAGCGGCTGCCGACGCCGTCGTCCACGAAGCTGACGCAGGCTCCCGCGGCCACGCCGTCGTGCAGGGCGACGAACACCTCCACGCCCGGCTGCCCGAGCAGCGCCGCCGGGAACAACTCGCCGGGCCGGTACGGCTCGTATCTCGTCAGGTCGAAACCCTCGATCACGATCCGCTCGGCCGCCCGGAGGTCCTCGGGCCTCCGTACCTGGCCAACGGTAGTGCGCACATGGCCCCTCACACGGGCCACTTCGACGCTCGCGGACTGGGCCACTTCCGGGCCCCGGAACGTACCCGGAAGGGTTCGAACTACCCTTCGGGGCATGGCTTTGCGACCTGACGAGTTCTACGACCACGCTCTCGCCGCCGCGGACGGTGAGCGCCGGCTTCCACTCGCGCGCATGACCGGGTGGGACATCAGCCCGTTCGAGCCGGACGGGTTGCGCGTCGCGGCGCTGCGGCCTCCGGTGCTGCCCGAGCCTCCGCGGCACGGCGAGGACCCGTCGGACTGTCAGTCGTGCCGTGACCGGGGCGAGGGGATCTGGTTCAACGACCGCTGGCGGCTCACGCGGATCACGGGCGTCGGTGTGCCGCTGGTGCTCATGCTGCATCCGATCGAGCACCACGACATGGACGACCTGCCCGATGAACTGGCCGCCGAGCTGGGTGTCCTGTCCGCGCACCTCGTCCGCCACGTCCAGGCCCTGCCGCACATCTCGCGGGCCCACGTCTACCGCATCGGAGACGGCGGCGCGCACCTCCACATCTGGTTCTTCGCGCGGCCCGAGGGACAGGCCCAGCTGTACGGATCGTGGATGCCCGTCTGGGACGACCTGCTGCCGGCCTACCCGGCCGATGTCGCGGACGCGGACGCGGCGGTCGTGGCGGACGCGTTGATCGCCTCCCTCGGGGGACGCCGGTCCGCCGCCGGCGCGTCGCCGAGCGACTGATTCGAAGGAGCCGCGCGACCGGGCTGCCCGCAACGCCAGGCGAGGGCGGCCCTGCGGATGCGGAAACTCCGGATGGCCGGGATGCTGGGTGCGTCGGCTTTTCGTGAGGAGGACAAGCAATGTCCATGCTCGACAAGCTCAAGGGCATGATCAAGGGCCATGAGGACACCGCACGTCAGGGTGTCGAGAAGGCGGGCGACGCCGTCGACGCCAAGACGGGCAACAAGTACCAGAGCCACGTCGACACGGCCCAGCAGAAGATCAACGACGCGCTGGGTACGCAGGAGCAGCAGCCACCGGCCAAGGAGTAGCCCTCCCTCCGAACGACCGACGAGGCCCCGGGGCGGTGTCCCGGGGCCTCCGGCGTTTCTAGGGCGCGCGGGGACGTTCAGGGACAGGCGAGGAGCCACCTCCGGCGTTCCAAGGTCCTAGCGCGGCGCCGTGTCGTCCGCCGGGAAGGCCGGGCCGTGGCCGGGGACGATGACGTCCGCGGCGGCCAGCACCCGGAGCCTGGAGTCGCGCAGGACCGTGTGGTCCGGGGCGACCGGGTCGTCCACCGGGCCGTTCGGCCGCCACCAGAGGTCGCCCACGAAGGCCACGACGTCCGTGTCGGTGCCGGCGAGGAGCGTGATGTCCTCGCGGCTGTGCCCGGGCGTGCGGATCAGCCGCAGCGACGGGGTGAGTTCGTAGCCCTCGGCGTCCCGGTCGGTCCACTGGTCGTTCACGTAGATCGCCTTGTGGTCGTGGACGCGCGCCTGCCCGAACAGGCCGACGTTCATGGTGTTGTCCGGGTGGTGGTGGCTGAGCACGACGTCGGTGATGTCGTCGGGGCCGAGGCCCAGTGCGGCGAGCGGGCCGAGGATCCGGTCGCGGCCGGCCACCATGCCGGGGTCGACGATCACATGCCGGTCGCCGTCGTGGACGTAGGAGACGGTGGCGGCGACCCCCGGGCCGGTGGAGAGGGTGTAGCCGGTGGTCAGGACCGTGTAGCGGGCGGTGCGGGCGAGCGGCGCGTCGGCGGGGTCGCTGGTGGTGTTGTCGTTCATGGGGGCAAGTCTTCGCGTTCGGCCGGGCCTTCACGAGTGGCCCTGCTGCCACCGATCGCGTGAATCGTGCCAGGCGTGGCGGCCGTACCGTGTCACACTCCTGGCGTGCCGCCCTTCGTGACCGTCGCCGCCTATGCCCCGCCCGGCGTCGGCATGCTCGGCGCCGGCATCGTCTCCGAGGTGTTCGACGCCCGCGGTCAGGGCCTGCCCCTCTTCGACTTCGCCCTGTGCACCGACCGGCCCGGCCAGGTCCGCACCGACGTCGGACTGCCGCTGGTCGTCGAGCACGGCCTGGACCGCCTCGCCTCCGCCGACCTCGTCATCGCGCTGCCCTGGGCCGACTTCCGTACGTCCCCGCCCCCCGCCGTGCTCGACGCGCTGACCACCGCCCACGGGCGGGGCGCGCTCGTCGCCGCCCACTGCGTCGGCGCCTTCGCGCTCGCCGCGGCCGGGCTCCTCGACGGGCGGCGGGCCACCACCCACTGGCGGTTCGCCGGACTCCTCGCCGAGCGCCACCCGGACGTCACCGTCGACCCCGACGCCCTGTACGTCGACGAGGGCAGCGTCGCCACCGGTGCGGGCGCCGCCGCCGGCTTCGACCTGTGCCTGCACCTCCTGCGGCGCGAGTACGGCGCCACCACGGCCAACGCCATCGCCCGGGACCTGGTGCTCCCCTCCCACCGGGACGGCGGCCAGGCCCAGTACCTGACCACCCCCGTACCCGAGGACAGTCAGGACGAGCGTCTTGCCGAGGCCCTCGCCTGGGCCCGTGAGCACCTCGACGAGCCGCTGCCCGTCGCCGAGTTGGCGCGCCGGGCCCTGATGAGCCGCCGCTCCTTCGCCCGCCGCTTCGCCGCCTCGACCGGTACCACCCCGCACGCCTGGCTGCTCGGGCTGCGCCTCAGCCGCGCCGAGGAGCTCCTGGAGACCACGGACCTGCCGGTCGAGGAGATCGCCCGCGCGGTCGGCTTCGGCAGCGCGGCCGTGCTGCGCGCCCGGTTCGTCCGCCGCCGGGGCGTCCCGCCCCGCTCGTACCGCCGCTCCTTCACCCGTCTCGAAGGGCCCGGGGAGCCGCCGAGAGACGACACGCCGAAGAGCCCGGACGCCCCCTAGCCCGTACGGGCGTCCCCGGTTGCCGCGCCCCGTCGGCCGATCGAGCCTGGGGTGATCGTGTGACCGACGGGAGGGCCCCCTTGAGCAGCATCGACACCTCGGCCGACGTGCCCCGACCACGGGCGGCGGCGGCCAGGCCCGTCGCGCCGACCACCATGACCTGGGTGACGCTCGCCCTGATGACGACCGCGTCGGTGGCGAGCCTGCGCGCCGCGCCCACCATGGCGGTCTACGGCCTGGCCTGCGTCTTCCTCTATCTCGTGCCGGCCATCGTGTTCCTGCTGCCGACGGCGCTGGTCTCCGCCGAGCTCGCCTCCGGCTGGAGCGGCGGCGTCTACCGCTGGGTCGCCGAGGGGCTGTCCAAGCCGCTCGGATTCCTCGCGGTCTGGTGCCAGTTCGCGATGACGATCTTCTACTATCCGAGCCTGCTGGCCTTCGTGGCCTCGACCATCGCGTACGTCATCGATCCGGCCCTCGCCTCGAACGGCGTCTACACCGCGATCGTCATCATGGTCCTGTACTGGACCGGCGTCTGGGTCTCGTCCCGCGGCACGAAGACCCTGGCCGGACTGTCCAGTTGGGGCCTGATCATCGGCACGCTCGTGCCGGGCACGGTCCTCGTCGTCCTCGGCATGGTCTTCCTCGGCGAGGGCAACCCCTCGGCCGCCCCCATGGACAGCAGCCATCTGCTGCCGCAGTGGACGGGCCTCGCGAGCCTCGTCCTGATCGTCAACAACTTCCTGTCGTACTCCGGCATGGAGATGAACGCGGTCCACGTCTCCTCGCTGAAGAACCCGGGGAAGGAGTACCCGAAGTCGATGTTCCTGGCGGTGGGCCTCGTCCTGCTGATCTTCATCCTGCCCGCCCTCGCGATCAGCTGGGTCGTCCCCGCGGACCAGCTGAGCCTCACGGCCGGCGTCATGCAGGCCTTCGACGCCTTCTTCTCGTACTTCGGCGTCGGCTGGATGACCCCGATCGCCGCCGTCATGCTGATCTCCGCGTCCCTCGGCGGCATGCTGACCTGGCTCGCCGGCCCGTCCAAGGGCCTCCTGGAGATCTCCCGCCACGAGGGTTACCTGCCGCCGTTCCTGCAGAAGCTCAACAAGTTCGGCATCCAGCAGAACATCCTGGTCACCCAGGGCGTCGTGACCTCGGTGATCGCCCTGATGTACGCGCTCATCCCCAACGTGTCGAGCGTCTACTGGATCTTCTCGACGATCACCACGCAGGTGTATCTGATCGTCTACCTGCTGATGTTCGCCGCCGCGATGCGCCTGCGGAAGACCAAGCCCGACCATCCGCGCGGCTACCGGGCCCCCGCCCTGGGACTGCTGTGCACGGTCGGCCTGCTCTCCTCGATCGCGGCCCTCGCCATCGGCTTCGTACCGCCCTCCCAGTTCGGCGGCGGCAGCGTGTGGTCGTACGTCCTCGTCGTCGGCGGCGGCCTGGTCGTTCTGGGGCTGCTCATCCCGTGGGCGTTCCTGAAGTTCCGCAAGCCGGGCTGGCGTACCGCCGAGGCCGCCGCCGGCACGTCGACCGAGGGAGAACGGTCATGAGCCCCACCCGTTTCGCCTCCGAGCACAAGTGGGTCTACTGGGGTGCGATCGTCATCCTCGTGGGCCTCGCCGTCACCGGCGTCATCCGGTACGCGGACGTCCGGAGGAACAGCGTGACGCTCTCCAAGGCGAACCAGCTCCAGGAGGAGCTGGTCAAGGCCGGTTACTCCGCCCCCGACACCGAGACGATCGAGCGTCTGCTCGGCACGGACGGCGGTCAGGTCTGCGAGGACCCGGGCAACGCCCTGAAGACCGCGCTGTGGAAGATCCAGCAGTCCAACGGCGCCACCGGGCCCGGCATGCGTCCCGTCATCTCCGACTCGAAGGCCGTCGAGGCCGAGCGGATCGTGCTCCAGGTCTACTGCCCCGACCAGCTCGACGAGTTCGACGAGGCCCTGGACGACCTGAAGACGGACGACACCGTGCGGCGCTGACATCGCTCCTCGCGTACGCGTGAAGAGGGGGCCTCCGCCGGAGGCCCCCTCTTCACGCGTACGTCTAGGGCGTGTGGGCCTCGTGGGCCTCGTGCGTCCCACCGCCCGTCCTCTCCGCCAGGAACGCCACCACCGCGAGCGCGAAGAGCAGTCCGAGCGCGAGCCCCACCACGACCCAGCCCGTGGGGTGGGGCCAGAAGACGCAGGCCACGGCCGCCGCCGCGACGAGGATCCAGGTGATCCAGGTGCGGAACCGGCGGACGAACGGCCCCACGGGGCCCGTCCGCAGGCCCGCGCGGTCGGCGGTGGCACGGGTGGCGGAGATGCCCGAGTCCCAGATGCCCCGGGCGAGGGTCGCCGGGCGGCTCGGTCCCGAGATCCAGGCGGCGAGGGCGATCAGCACGCCGAGGGTCACGAACACCCGTACCGACGTCCGGAGGTAGCGGACCAGCGTGTCGTAGACGGCGCCGGCGGCGGCCGGGGAGACCCCGGACGGCAGGGCGTTGAGATAGACCGTACGGAAGACGGTGAGGGCGATGCCGAGCACCAGGGCCGCCACCGCGATGCCCAGGGCCCCGGCGACCAGGGCGCGCCGCCTGCGCGCGGCGAGCAGGATCCCGCCGGCGACAAGGAGCACCGAGATCACCGGCAGCCACACGCCCATCAGCTGGAGCAGGGAGAAGCCCGTCTTCACCTTGCCGATGTCGTCGGCCTGGAGCACGGTGAAGTCGGTGTGGACCTCGGGGATCTTCCCCGCGACCGTCAGGCCCGAGTCGACGAGCCGCTCCTTCACCCGGTCGATCACCGGCGCCAGGTCGATCGTGACCTTGTCCGTGTCGATCTTCACGGCGCCCTCGTCGCTGCCGGTCAGGGCCCGGTCGAGGGAGGTGTGGATCGCCCGGTTGGCATCGGTCCAGATCGTCTCGAAGGCCGGGGAGGCCACGACGTCCTGCGCCCGGTCGTGGACGAAGCTGCTGACCGCCCCCTCCAGGGAGTCCCCCAGCTTGCCGAGGGCCTTCTCCAGGAGCGGCCGCTGGTCCGGCGCCACGCCCTCCAGGAGGGAGTTCAGGTCGATGTGCTCCATGACGGCGCCGGTCACCCGGGTCGCGACAGCCTCCTGGACGGCCGGGTCGGAGGCGAGCGGGGTGACCGTCTGCACGTACCGGTCGGTGTCGCCGACGATGTCCGACGTCCAGGAGGCGACGATGCCCAGCGGTGCCAGGACGCAGCCGATGACGATGAGCAGGGCGGCGCAGAACGAGCGGAGGCGGTGGCGGGGCGGCCGGGCCGTCGCCGTACCGGCCTCCAGGGCCGCGATCCGGGCCCGGAGCACCGCCAGATCGTCACCGTCGGGTTCCACGTCCTTGGCGTCCACGGCACCCACTCCTCACAGCGATGGCACAGAGAGACAAATCAGGGCAATTCTCCGTTCGGTGGGTGCCTTTGTCGCTCCGAGCGTGGCGTCCGTGCGCGTGCGCGGCGATCATGCGGTCATGAAGCTGCCGCGCTGCGCCGTACTCGACGACTACCAGGGCGTCGCCCTCACCTCCGCCGACTGGGGCCCGCTCGCCGGCCGCGTCGACGTCCGGGTGCTGCGCGAGCACCTCACCGACCGGGACGCGCTCGTCGCCGCCGTCGAGGACTGCGAGATCCTCGTCGTCATGCGGGAGCGGACCCCCGTCGACGCCGCGCTCCTCGACCGGCTCCCCCGGCTCCGCCTCCTCGTCACCTCCGGGCTGCGCAACGCCTCGATCGACGTCGCCGCCGCCCGCGCCCGGGGCATCACCGTCTGCGGCACCGCCAGCAGCCCCGAACCGCCCACCGAGCTCACCTGGGCCCTGCTCCTCGGCCTCGCCCGGCACGTGAGGACCGAGGCGCAGGCGCTGCGCGAGGGCGGGCCCTGGCAGTCCACCGTCGGCGCCGACCTGGCCGGCCGGACCCTCGGCCTCGTCGGTCTCGGCAAGATCGGCGGCCGGGTCGCCCGGATCGGTCTCGCCTTCGGCATGGACGTCCTCGCCTGGAGCCCGAACCTGACGGAGGAGCGGGCCGCCGAACACGGCGTACGGCTCGCGAAGGACCGGCGGGAGCTGCTCGGGAGCAGCGACTTCGTCTCCCTGCACCTGGTGCTGTCCGATCGCACCCGGGGCCTGATCGGGGAGCCGGAGCTGCGGGCGATGCGCCCGTCCGCGTACCTCGTCAACACCTCACGGGCGGGGCTCGTCGACGGCGGGGCGCTGCTGCGGGCGCTGCGCGAGGGGTGGATCGCGGGGGCCGGGCTCGACGTCTACGCGACGGAGCCGCTGCCGGCCGACGACCCTCTGCGGTCCCTCCCGAACGTCCTTGCCCTCCCCCACCTGGGGTACGTGACCGAGGGCAACTACGCCCGCTACTTCGGGCAGGCGGTGGAGGACATCGAGGCGTTCCTGGCGGGCGCACCGGTGCGCGAGCTGGGCTGACGGGGGCGGCGCCTCCCCCGCACCCGCGACGGGGTACGGGAAGGGCGCCGCGTCACGCATGACTCAGGCCGGGACCGTACTCAGGCCGGGACCGTCTCCGCGACGGCGGCGCGGGCCGCGGCCGGGGCGAGCAGCCGCTCCGCCAGGACGCCGAAGGCGACGGCGAAGACCGCCCACAGGACCGCCTGGATCCCGAGGGTGGCGAGCCGGAACTCCCACAGGACGGCCGCCGGGAAGCCGGCCTGCACCGCGTCGCCGTTGCCGGGCAGGAACGCGCAGGCCACGGCGACGACGACGACGAAGCCCGCGCCGGCGACGAGGGTGGCGTTCCAGTTGCCGAGGCGCGGGGCGAGACGGCGGCCGGCGACGACCGCGGCGATGCCGAGCAGCACGCTCAGCAGGATCATCAGGAAGTAGAGCGTGGTGCGCTGCCCGATGGTGTCGGGGTTGCCGACGGCCGGCGGGGTCGCCGGGTACTTCAGGAACGGGACGAGGTACACGGTGGTGAAGGCGGCGGCCGCGACGAGCGCGGCGGTCGCCTTCGGCGTGAACCGGCCCACGCGCCCGAGGACGAAGGCGAACGCGAGGGAGGCGACGCCGCCGAGCGCGACGCCGTAGACGAGGACACCGGTGGCCAGGCCGGCCGTGGACTGGACGTCCCGGCTGACGAGTTCCTCCTCCTCGTGCGCGTGGGAGGCGGCGGCCGCCGTTCCGTGGGCCGCGTGCTCGGCCCGCGCGGCGGCCTCCTCGACGGCGATCGAGGCGTTGACGGACGGTTCGCCGACGACGTACGCGACGGCGAAGGCGAACAGTCCGGCGATCAGGCCCGCGAGCATGCCGCGGACCAGCAGTCTCCCCACGGTGGAGGACGACGTGTCAGACATGTGACGGAGCTCCTCTACCGCGTTCAGTGGCAGGGGAAGCCGAGCAGATGACGACCGTCGTGGACCCACTCGTGGACATCGCTGCCCGCGAAGACGGAGAGGGCGCCCTGCTCGGCGCCGACGAAGTAGAGCGCGACCAGCGCGAGCAGCCCGGCGAACAGCGCCCAGGGCAGCACGGTGCGGACCGGCAGGGAAACCGGCAGCGCGACAGGGGTGGCGGGGATGGCGGACGGGGCGACGGCCTCGGCCATGGCGGTACCTCCTCGGGAACTCGCGTCCCATAGCGGTGGTGCGCGACGACGGTCTCCGGGTCTGACTCGCCGGGTCCCGGGGATACCGGGGTGGCTCACAGTGGCGCGACCGTGCCGGTTTCTCACCGGACTTCCGTCTCGCCGTCGTCGGTTGTGGAATTGTCGCCGTGACCGTACCGCGCGGGCCGCACCGCGGGAAGAGCGCATGGGCGGCGGATCGAGCACTGAGGGATGAATCACCGTGAACGCGACCCCGAGCCCGGCCTCGAACCCGGCCTCGAGCCCGGCCTCGAACCCGGCCTCGAACCCAGCCTCGAGCCCGGCCTCGAACCCGGCCTCGACCCCGGTCTCGACCCCAGCCCCTGGCCAGGCCTCACCAGGCCGGACCGTACGACTCACCCTCGTGGCGCCCGCCATGAACGCGGCCCTGCGCGAGGCCCGCTTCGACGACGGCTCCCCGGTGGAGCCGGAGGACGCCGCCAGGGTGTGTCTCGGACGGTCGGTCCGGCTGCTCACCTCACCGTCCCCGCGCTGCCGGGGCACGGCCGAACTCCTCGGCCTGACGGGGGCCGTCCCCGAACCGGCGCTCGCGGGCTGCGCGATGGGCCGTTGGCGGGGCCGCCGACTGGACGAACTCGCCGCCGAGGAACCGGAGTCGGTGGCCGCCTGGCTCTCCGATCCGGACGCCGTCCCGCACGGCGGCGAGTCCCTGCGCGCCCTGTGGGACCGGGTCGCCGCCTGGATGGACGCCCTGGAGCCGGGCACCGTCTGGGCCGTCGCCGAGCCGGACGTGATCCGGGCGGCCGCCGCGCACGCCCTCGGCGCGCCGGAGGCCGCCTTCTGGCGCCTGGACGTGCGCCCCCGCTCGTCCGTCGAACTCACGGGCCGCTCGGGCCGCTGGAACGTCGGGATCGGCTCCGTACTCGGCTGAGAGGGGTACGCGGCTGCGCGTGACCCGGCCGCCACGGGGTACGCGGATCAGTTGAGGCTGGTACGCGCCATCTCCAGGAACTCCGCCTCCGTCAGGCCCAGTTCGCGGGCCTCCGCCGCCGCCTCGCGGAGGTGGGAGACAAGGCGGGCGCGGTCGGGGGCGGCGGCGCCGGGGACGATGACGGCGCCGCGGCCCCGGCGGAGTTCGATGAGGCCCTCCTCGCGGAGCCGCTGGTAGCCGCGGAGGACGGTGTGGACGTTGACGCCCAGGGAGTCGGCGAGCTCCCGAGCGGCCGGGAGGCGTTCACCGGGCTCGGCGGAGCCGTCGGCGAGCGCCCCGCGGACGCAGGCGGCGATCTGGTCGCCGAGGGGGACGGAGGAGGCCGGGTCGACGCGGAAGAGCACGTTCAGACCTTCCCATGCCGCTCGACCAGCGTGTTCAGGAGGGCGGCGGCGGTCCGCGCGTCGGGCACGGTGACCACGAACTCGCGCCCGCTCTCCGTATGCCCCGTACTCCCCTCGCTCCCCATACTTCCCTTCCGCCTCCGTACGACGAGGGCCTCGCCGGAGCGCGTCACCACGCCCGTCCGGTGGGCGCGGACGCGGTAGCCCCAGCCGCCGAAGTCGGCGAGCGGGTCGATCTCGCGGACGCTCGCGTCCGCGACGCCGTCGAGCGGGATCCGGACGCGGGGGCGGTGGACGAGGGCGGAGCGGACGGTGAGGCCGTGCCGGTCGACGGTGACCCGGACCCGGGCGAGCGCGAGCCCCGGCACGCCGACGACGAGACCGAGCAGGCCGAGCAGGGCGCCGGGCCAGGTGGCGACGAGCAGGGTGACGGGGGCGGCGGCGAGGGCGAGTACCGCGAGGGCGGTCAGCGCGCGGGAGCCGGTGTCCCGCGACCAGCCTGCGGCCTCGCCCGGGGCGAGCGGAAGGCGCGGACCGCCGGCGGAGCCCCGTACGACAGGCTTCTCGCCCGTCGCGCCCTTCGGGCCCTTCGCACCCTCCCCGGCCTCCTCGTCGCCCTCAGGCCCCTCAGGCCCCTCAGGCCCCGTGAGCCCTTCGGGCCTCTCGGGTACGAGCGCGGTCAGGGCCCATCCCGCGGCGCCGGCCACGACCGCCACCGCCAGGGCCACCCCGAGGTCCATCCCCGGGGAGAAGACGACCGACTCGAACTCGTCGACGCGGTTGGCGCGGAGGAGCTGGACGAGCAGCCCGCCGGAGAAGCCCGCGGTGGCCCAGGCCGCCCACAGGGACCGGCGCCGGACGAAGGCGGTCCAGCCGGCGGCGAGGCCGAGGAGCAGGGCCGTACCGAGGAGGACGTAGGCGGTCACGCCGGTCCAGCGGTCTGCCTCTCCCCCGAGGGAGAAGTGGGTGGCGAGTTCGTCGGGCAGCTCGTCCCGCCAGAGGGCGAAGAGCAGCAGGTGGACGGCGAGGGCGAGGAAGAAGGGGAGCGCGGCGAGCGCGCGGAGACGAGGTGTGGCACGGTTCATGGAAAACCTCCCTTGTTTGCACTCTACTAGAACAACCCCCCTTTACGAGCGGAAGGCGCCGGGGATCTTCGAGATGCGAGCGCTCCGCACCGGTTGTTGACTAGGCCAAACGCAGACACATGGGGAGACTTCATGCGCCGTCGGCCCGCCACCGCCACCCTCGCCGCCCTCACCGCCCTCGCCGCGCTCACCGCCGCGTTCGCCACCGGCTGCGGCAGCGACGACGACAAGCCCGACCCGCTGCGGAGCCAGCAGTGGGGGCTGGACGCGCTGAAGATGCCGGACGCCTGGTCCATGTCGAAGGGCGAGGACACGGTCATCGCCGTCGTCGACACCGGCGTCGACCTCGACCACCCGGACCTCAAGGGGCGGCTCGTCGACGGCTACGACTTCGTCGACAACGACGACGAGCCCAAGGACCTCAACGGCCACGGCACCCATGTCTCCGGCATCGCCGCCGCCCACACCGACAACGGCGTCGGGGTCGCGGGCGGAGCGCCCGGCGTCAAGATCATGCCGGTGCGGGTGCTCGGCATCGACGGCAGCGGCACCGACGCCAACATCACCAAGGGCATCGTCTGGGCCGCCGACCACGGCGCCCAAGTCATCAACCTCTCCCTGGGCGAGTCCGGCCTGATGGCGCGCCTCCTCAAGGGCGGCATCCTCAACCAGGCCATCACCCACGCCAACGGCAAGGGCGCGGTCGTGGTCGCCGCCGCCGGCAACGACTCGACCGCGCTCCAGCCGTACAAGGTCGAGACCCCGGTCATCATCGTCAACGCCGCAGACCAGACGGGCCGCCCGGCCTCCTTCACCAACTTCGGCGCGCAGAACGCCGTGACGGCCCCCGGGGTCGACATCCTCTCGACGCTCCCCACGTACACGACGAAGGAGACCCTGAAGAACCTCTCGGGGTACGGGAAGCTCTCCGGTACGTCGATGGCCTCGCCGTACGTCTCCGCCGTAGCCGCACTGCTGCACCACCAGGGCCTGGACCCGGCCGCCATCACGCGGACGATCCGCGACTCGGCGACCAACCCGCAGCAGCTCGTCAAACTGGGCCTCGGGAACGTCGACGCGGCGGCGGCGGTGAAGTCGGCGCAGGCAGCACAGGACAAGGGATGACCCGAAAACCGAGGTGACCCGGGACGAGCCATCCCAAGCCATGCCATCCCCCGAGACAAGCCACGCCCCGGTCCGAGGGATGACCCGAAAGGACGCGTGACGCCGCCCCGCCCCCTGTGGGACGGTGGAGACATGCCCGTACCCGTGATCCTCGACTGCGATCCCGGTCACGACGACGCCTTCAACATCCTGCTGGCCGCCGCCCACCCCTCCGTGGACCTCCTCGCGATCACCACCGTCGCGGGCAACCAGTCGGTGGAGAAGACCACGCTGAACGCGCGCCGGGTGTGCGAGGCCGCCGGGATCCGGGGCGTGCCGATCGCGGCGGGCGCGGCGGGCCCGCTGCACGGCCGGCAGCAGGGCGCGCCGCTCATCGCCGAGAACATCCACGGCGGCTCCGGGCTCGACGGCCCGAGCTGGGAGTCCGGCAGGTCGGGCCCGGGCGCGGGCTTCGGCCACGGCGAACCGACCGTGCCGCTGGACCCGCGCGACGCGCTCACGCTCCTCCGGGACACCCTGACCCGTCACCCGGCGCCCGTCACGCTCGTCCCGACGGGCCCGCTGACGAACATCGCGACGCTGCTCCTCGCGCACCCTCGGCTGACGGAGCGCATCGAGCGGATCGTCCTGATGGGCGGCTCGGTGGAGCGCGGAAACACCACGCCCGCCGCCGAGTTCAACATCCTCTGCGACCCGGAGGCGGCGGACATCGTCTTCGGCTGCGGAGTGCCCGTGACGATGTTCGGGCTCAACGCCACGCATCAGGTGCGGGCCACCCCCGAGGTGATCGGACGCCTCCGGGCGCTCGGTACGCCGCTGAGCGGGCTCTGCGTGGAGCTGCTCACCTTCTTCGCGTCGACCTACCGCGAGGTGTACGGCTTCGACGCGCCCCCGCTGCACGACCCGCTGACCGTGGCCCACCTCATCGACCCGTCGCTGGTCAGCCTGGTCCGGGCGGCGGTGCGGGTGGAGCTGGCGGGGACGTGGACGCGCGGCGCGACGGTCGTCGACCTGGACGGGGTGACGGGTCTGCCGCCCAACGCGGAGGTCGGCATGGAGGTCGACGCGGCCGGCTTCTGGGACCTGATCGTGGAAGCGGTACGGGTCCTGGGCAGCGCCGCTCCCTAGCTCACCGCTAACCGCTCACCGCTCACCGCTAACCGCTAACCGCTAACCGCTAACCGCATTCATGGTCGGCGGGATCGACGACGACCCGGTCCAACAACCCCCGCAACAGGACCTGTTCGGCCTCGGTGAGATCCCCGAACAGTTCGCGCTCGGCCGCGCTCACCGCCGAGTCGACCCGCTGGAGAGCGGCCGCGCCGGCCGGCGTGATCTCCACGATGTGGCGGCGCCGGTCGGCCGGATCACGCCGCCGCTCGGCAAGGCCTTCAGTCTCCAACTCGTTGAGGATCGCGACGAGTTGGCTGGGATCGACCTCCATCACCGCGGCCAGCTCGCGCTGGCTCATGGCCCCCGGGGCGAGCTGCATCAGGGTCATCGCGTTCCGCGGGTGCAGCCCCACGACACCCAGGGCGGCGCGGAGGCGCGCGCCGGTGAGCTCCCCCCGGAAGGAGAGGAGGAAGGCGAGGCGGTCGGAGGGAAGAGCTGCCATGTCGTCCACGGTAACAGCGGCCCTATTGTGGAGCGAGGACAATCGTTGATACCGTTCAACGATTAAGACGCACACATCATTGGGGTTGATCCATGTTCATCGGCTACGCCGTCGTCGCCGCGCTGCTCGCCTTCGCGCTCTCCGCCTCCGCCTTCCTGACCTTCACCCGGAACCCGCAGATCACCGGCAACATGGCCAAGGTGGGAGTGCCGGAGTCCTGGCTGCCCTGGCTGGCGACGGCGAAGGCGGCGGGCGCGATCGGCCTGCTCGCGGGCCTCGCCGTGGCTCCGCTCGGTGTGGCGGCGGCGATCGGCGTGACCCTCTACTTCGCGGGCGCGGTCCTCATCCACGTACGCGCGAAGGACTACGAGATGGCCCCGGCGGTCGTCCTCACCCTGATCGCGGCGACCGCCCTGGGCCTGCGCATAGCCTCCGCCTGAGCGTGCCGCCGGACGCGCTCGGGCTCAGCGGGCCGCATCCGGCGCTCCGGGTCAGCGGGCCGCATCCGAGGCGTCGTCGAGCAGCACGCACTGGTCGAACTTCATGCAGCCGCACTCCAGGCAGTCCGCGACGGCCTGCCGCAGGGCCTGCGCCTGCGCGATGTGCCGATCGAGTTCGGGCAGCTTGCGCGTGGCCATGTCCCGCCACTGGCGCGTGGCGGACGGCGTGGTGCCGTCGGCCAGCAGCCGCGTGATCTCGGCGAGGGTGAACCCGGCCCGCTGCGCCATCTTGATCAGGGCGACCCGGCGGACGGTGGACGCGGGCCACACCCGGCGTCCCTTCTCGCGGCGGGCGCCGGGCAGCAGACCGCGCTCCTCCCAGTAGCGCAACGCCGAAGCGCGGACGTGGGCCTTGTCGGCGAGCTCGCCGATGGGCATGTACCGCACACGCACCCCATCTCCTGGTCCGGCGTCCGGCCTTGACTTCAAGTCTGCTTGAAGGACGACTGTGAGCCGCATGCTCTCAGTGCTCCCGGGACGTCTGCTGCCCGGCCCCTACCGCGCGCTGTTCGCCGACCGGACGTTCCGGCGGCTGATGCCGGTCTTCGCGTTGTCCGACCTGGGCGACGGCATGACCGTCGTCGCCGTCGCGTGGCTGGCGCTCGCGCTGGGCCCGGAAGGCGGCCAGGGCACGCTGGCCGGCATCGCCGTCGCCGCCTATGTCCTGCCCGGCGCCCTGGGCGCACTGCTCCTGGGCAAATGGATGCGCCGACTTCCCGCACGCCGGCTCCTGGTCACCGACTCCGTACTCCGGGCCGTCCTCCTCGGAGCGATCCCGCTCGCACACATCACGGGCCTGCTCACCCCGGCCGTCTACGTAGGGCTCCTGGGCGCCTCGTCCCTGCTCCACGCCTGGGGCAAGGCCGGCAAGCACGCCCTCTTCGCCCCGCTGCTCACCGACGACCAGCGTCTGACGGCCAACAGCGTGCTCAGCACCAGCCTGTGGACCGCGACCATCGCGGGCCCCGCCCTCGCGGGTCTCCTCGGGGGACTCGTCTCCCCGGCCTGGATCATCGGCGCGGACGCCGCCACCTTCGCGATCCTGGCCCACCGCACGGCGCGCACCCCCCTCCCCCTCGCCCTGCCCCCGATGACCGGCGGCGGCAGCACGCACCAGGGTCTGGCCGTTCTGCGCCGCCACCCGGAACTCCTCGGCCTCCTGGCCGTGACCTGGCTGTTCAACCTCGCCTACGGCCCCGTCGAAGTCGCCCTGCCCCTGTTCATCTCCGACGACCTCCGCGCCGGCGCAGGCCTACTCGGCGCCTACTGGGCCGCCTTCGGCATCGGAGCCCTCATCGGCACCCTCGGCCTCGGCGCGGCCAGACGGCTGCCCCTGTGGCCGGCCATGCTCGGCATCATCGCGGGCCACGGCATCGCCCTGCTGCCCTTCGCCGTCACACACACCGCTCTCCCCTCCCTCCTCGGCTTCGCCTTCGCCGGACTCGTCTACGGCCCCTACTCCGCGCTCTCCCTCACCCTGCTCCAGGAACGCGCACCCGCCGAGTCCCTCACCACGGTCCTGGCCGCCCGCAGCGCGGTACTCCTGACGGCGGCCCCCCTGGGAGCGGCCCTGGGCGGCCCCCTCCTCGACCGCACGAGCGCCCCCACCGTCCTCGTCACCTGCGGAGCACTGATGATCGCCATCGCCCCCACGGCCGCCTGCGTACGGAAACTCTCCGCAACGAGGCAGCAGACCGAGACACCGGACCGGCCCCCGCGCGAAAAACCACGGAGCAAGGCCTGACCTCGACCCGTCGCACCTTTCGGCCCTCACTGCCACAGCCCGTACCGGAGACCTGACCGCCGAGGTCTTGGTACGGGGCCACCACCACCCGGACGGCACGCCGGTGTTCGCGCACCCGCGACTCCGCTCCCCGAACACCTGCGGCAGCCGGACTCGCCCCGGCAACCGACAAGCGTGCCGTCGCCCCCACATCCGCCTTGTTGCTGCTGTTTCCCACCTCACCCCATGACGGCATGTCACAGAAGGTGCCGGCGCAAGCGTCCCTCCGCCCCCGAAGACCTCAGCCACAGAAAGCGCGCCACGACGGCGGGAGAGCCGGACGGTCGCCCGTCACGTATGCCTCCATCAGCCCCGTCCGGCATCAGCCACGCTTCCCTCCAAACGGCGAACGACCCACGACGACCGTCGGCCGGGAACGACGACCCGCCCACCGCGTGCCCGGCGGCCGGAAGGGGGATGCGCCGTCTTTATAGGTAAAGGACCCCGCCGCGTCGGTAGCCTGTGCGTGCGGCCCGGCGAGTCACGCGGCTCGAAACTGTCAACCGCAGCACCGGCCGAGGTTCAAGAGCTCACCGTGCACTCGTCGGTCCAGGCCGCCGCTGGCCTGTCCTTCCGAGGAGGAGGGTTCACCACCATGGGATACGACGCACATCAGGCCCTCGCCGACGCCCCCCTCAGCGTCTCGGCGTACAAGCTGTTCCACAAGATGAGCGCCCTGCAGAACCGCAAGGACCACGGCCTCGTCCGCGTCGAAAGCCAGGCCAAGTTCGCCGAGCAGTGCGGCATGTCGCAACCTTCGGTCTCGCGCGGCCTCAGGCAGCTCGCCGAGAACGGCTTCATCCACCCTGACGGTCGCGACTGGCGCATCCGCGCTGACCTCCTGTTCAACGGCAACGGAACCGCGCAGGCGCAAGCCGTGCGGAACATCCCCGAGGACGCCCCCGACCCCTACGCCACAAACCGGCCCGCCGACCTCACCGTCATCAAGGGTGGCGACGACTCCGCCTGATTACCACTAGTGGAGTGGGTACGGATCCTCGCCCGATCTCCTCGCCGGTCAGCGCCACCTGCCGCCCCTGGGGGGACCAGTTCGAGGCCGGTCACCAGGTGCGGGCCAAGGTACGTGGACTCGCAGGGGGATTCACACCCGATTCCCTTTCAGAGCCGGTCGATCAAGGACTTTTCGATGGCCTCGAAGATGTCAGCGTCGGTCGCTTGCTGCCACGATGGCAGCTCCGGCCAGTCCGCCACGTAGCCGGGCTTGGGGTCTTCGAAGTGCTTGAACATCTGGGCGGTCCAGCACGTCGCGACGAAACGGCTCTTCTGCTCGCGGGTCAGCCGGGCAGTGGTGCCGCCACTGATCTCGATGAACTGGCGGACCTGCTCGAAGACGGAGCCCGCAGCTTCGCGCTCCCACTCCGGCGTATCCGCCCATGGCGTCACGTAGCCGGCCTTGGGCTCGCCGGGGAAGTGCTGGTGGACTCCCGCGATCCAGGCTTCCCGGAACAGTCGTGCACCCTCGGTCTGCGACATGGCTTCCCCTCTCGTCACGGCGTGCTCAGAGCGGCGATCTCCGCACCCAGCTCCGCCACGCGGTGGTCGCGGCTCAAGGGACCGAACTCGTCGCACAGGACTCGGAGTCTACGGGCGACGTACCCGGACCCGGAGGATCGGGCCAGCTCGACGGCTTCCCTGCCGAACTCCACAACCTGTTCTGCGTCCCGCCGCTTGGCACCGATGACGGCCAGGTTCGTGAGCACTGCTCCGCGTCGCCGATACGACTGCCCGAACGCCAGAGTGGTCCGCTCCAGGGCCTCCCGCAAGACGTTCTCCGCCAGGTCGAGACGGCCGAGCTGTACGTAGCGCGATCCGCGTTCCTCGGCCAGACGCGCACCGTCGAACCGAAGCCACCCGCCGTTGACGCTGTTCGGGGTGAGATCACGGACGGTCTCCGCCTGGTCCATCGCACGCTCGCAGGCATCCAGATCGCCGAGGCCGGCGTATGCCTCGGCTTGGACGGAAGCGACCCAATGCCGAGTCGCGAGGCCGCTGTCCCCTCGCCCGGCCAGTCGCTCGGCCGCACCGAGCATCTGCGCCGCCTGGCGGTAGCGTTGTTCGGAGATGTCCACGTAGGCGTGGCGAACGAGCGCGCAGGCCCACAGGTCGTACGCCTCGGCGTCCTTGCTGACCGAGGCCGCGAGCGAGTAGGACGCGGCTGCGTCGGAGTACCGGTTGGCGTCGAACGCCACCTCGCCGGCTAACTGAAAGAGGTCGGCTGCCGCGCTCAGCAGGGGGCGTGCACTTCCCTGGTTGCTCGCCAGCGCCTCGTTCAGCACCGCCAGTTGGTCCCGGATGACGGGATAGACGGATCCTTTGGAACGGGCCAGTTGATAGACCTGCCAGAGGTGTCTGTTCATGCACGCGAACTCGGCAGTCCCTCCCCGGCGGACACCCTCGGTGAGAGCTTCGGCCTCCTCGACCGGCAGGGCTGTCAAAGCCCCGCTGACAGTCAGTATGCGAAGGAACTCACGGCGGATCATTTCGTCAGGCTCTCCCGCGTTCGGGGGGTCAATGGGCTCATGCCAGGCAGCCGTCCGGCCGGCGGCTCGTGGCGGCTTCAGGAGGGTGTCCAGCTCTGGGAGGTTGACTTCGAGCGCGGCGGCCAGGCCCCTTCGCTGTAGCGGCTGAGGAGCGACTTTGCCACTTTCCCAGCGTCCGACCGTCGTGCGGTCCACGCCCAGCAACTCGGCTAGCTTCTCCTGACTGTAGCCCAGGGCCCTACGTCGTTCTGTCAGTCCCATGGCACCCCCTTCCCGCGGCTTCGGCCCCCACGGTGCCCATGCACGGACCTGCATCAAGACTGCCGCATTGATGCCGTGGAGAACGCCGACTCCTCACGCTTTCCTGGAAGTTGCCCTGGACGAGCAGCGGGATTCGCAGAGGAGTTCGGTCATGACCACGAGAGTCGAGATTCTGGCGCGCAAGCCGGATGGCAAGGCGCGGACGCACGGCCTGGACACCGAGCAGCGAGTCCTCATGACGCTCAGGGTCTCCCGTGACTCCGGCCGGACTTGGGGCCGGGTGACGGAGGTACGGGAGATCGAGAATCCCGTGACTCTCAACAACCCCATGGGCTTTCAGCCATGCATGTGTCCGCGCTGCACAGACCGCTCTCCCCACGCCGAAGACACACCCGGGCCGGTCTCGTGATGAGGTGCCCGCACTGGCGTTGGGTGCCGCTGAACCTTGCGCGGGAAGCGCGGGACAGGTCGGCTGGCGCATGCGTGGACAGGGCCGTGCAGTGCCAGTTGTCCGCGCACGGCGACGGTGAGCACTACGGCCTCCTCCTCGACGACTTCGGCGAGTACGCGACTGCGCTGTGGCTCCGCTGGCAGGAGGAGACCGACGTGGACCTGGTCGCGCTGCCGGACTGCCCGGTGGTCGCCCCGGGCCCCGACGGTGAGGGCTGCTGTCTGTTCGCCTACCACACCGAGCAGCACACCTGGGAAGACGTCCTGGAGGAGACCCCGTGCACCGGTTGATCGCGAGCCCGGACAACGCCCGACGCCCTCCCCTTCGCCCTCCTCGCAACGAGAGCTGCGGGGACTGCGGCGGCACCGGCGCCGACTCGTCCGGCAAGACCTGCGGCACCTGCAACGGCCTCGGCGAGATCCACTGCATCGCCGGCCGCCACGGCGCACGCGTGCCACCGCGTTCCATGATCCGTAAGGAGGGCCACTGATGGCCCATGCTCTGATCGCATCCCCGTTCCTCGACGGACACCTGCTCCTCAAACCGGGCGCGAGGGCCGGGGCCCGTATCCCCGCCGAGCACTACGCGAGCATCCGGCAAGCCGCCGCCGGTGGTGAAGCTCTGCCGGCCTGGGCGGTGCGGACCGCCGACGACCTGTGGGGAATCGACCTGGACGGCCGGCCCGCGCAGGGCACGGTGCTGGTGCGCGAGCCGTCCCCGTACGGCTACTGCCGTGCCTCCTGGGAGATCAACCTCGGCTGCAACTTCGGCTGCAAGCACTGCTACCTCGGCGAGCGGCCCTTCTCCGGCCTCGGCTGGGAGGACAAACTGCGACTCCTTGACCTCATGCGCGAGGCCGGGGTCCTCTGGCTTCAGATCACCGGTGGTGAACCCACCATGGACCCGCACTTCCAGGGCGCCTACCGGTACGCCTGGCAGGCCGGGATGATGCTCACCATTTCCACGAACGGCTCGCTGCTCTGGCGGCCGGACCTCCTCAAGCTCTTCCGGGACTCTCCGCCGTACCGTCTGGTGGTCAGCATGTACGGGGCGAGCGAGGAGTCCTTCGACACGCTGACCCAGCGCCGTGGCGCGTGGAAGGCGTTCCGGCGCGGCATGGACGCCGCACGCGAGGCGGGCCTGCCGCTGCGTATCAACGTCGTGGTGACCGAGGACAACGCCTCCGAGGCCGACGAGATGGCCGCCCTCGCCGAGGAGTGGAACGTCGAGAACCACGCGTACACGAACATGACGCCCACGATCTACGGCGGTGGCGAGCCGCTGCTCGCCCAGTCCGCCGCCCACCTGCGGCAGCGCAAGCCGTTCGCCGGCTGCAACGCGGGACACACCTTCTTCCACGCCGACCCGCACGCCAAGGTGTCGATCTGCAAGGTCGGCCGGGACGACCAGATCGACCTGATGGCCGAAGGCATCGACGGCCTCACCCGGCTCGGCGCCATCGCCGACCGCCTCATGCTTCGCACCGGTGGGTGCGAGGGCTGCGCCCTGTCCGGCACCTGCCGGGTCTGCCGCCCCCTGGCCAAGCACTACCAGGAGGCGAAGGCGCCGCTGCACAGCTACTGCCAACACGGAGACAAGGAGAACGCCTCATGACCCCGCCCGTACTGGTGCCCCTTCTGTCCGGCCCGCCGACCTCGGCCCGCCGCGCCGCGCCGCCCGTCGCCGCCCTCTCGGTGACCGTCGTCCAGGACCTGGACGACGTCGTGGAGAGCGCGGAGTGCTCCTGCGACGCCGGTGACGACAACCCCCACTGACCGACAGCATCCGGTCGGTTCCGTTCAGGCCCTGGCGCGTCCGCGTCGGGGCCTGAACCCCGTTCTGCCGACCGTTAGGGTGCCGGTCATGTTCTTCCGCTGGGACTGGCTCCGGCCCATGCTGACCGCGCCGATCGTGCCGACTCTCGGCCCTGTCCATCCCGATGCCCTGAGCGTCGACGTCTTCGAGGACGTCCTGCGAGCGGCCGTCACCGGGGACTTCCTGCCTTACGACAAGGACCGGCGGTGGGGCGGTGAGAAGGACGAGACGGTCCTCCGCGGCGACGTGGTGCACCAGCCCGAACACACCCTCGTCCCCACCCTGAGCCGGCGCGGTCGCGGAACCGTCAAGGTCTTCGCCTACGGGCACCGGGGCAGTGTCGTGGATGACGCCGCCGAACTGGCCGCGAAACTCGCCGCCGCGCACGACGCGGTCAACGCAAGGGTCGTGCGCCCGCTCGCACCCGAGACAAGCTCCCCTCGTGGCATCCGCATTCAGCTGAAGGACTTCACCGCCCGGCCCTGTCCCGACCCCGGTGGTCCCGTGCGTCCCGTCACCGACTGGCCGGCCGCCGTGCAGGAGACCTTCGCCCCGTTCGCCCAGGCCATGGCGGGCGATGGCCTGGCCTTCCTCCACGCCCAGTTGCAGGCAGGCCGGTGCGGTCCCGTCCTCGCCGCCGCCGTTGATCAGCGCGTCGTGGGCGCGATCGGCCCCATGGACGTACGTCCTGACGCGATCGGACGCCCCCAGCTCCTCCCCCAGTACTTCGCCGTCCTGCCCGAGGCCCGAGGACAGGGCCTCGGGCGTGTTCTGTGGCGGGCCGCGATGCACTGGGGCCAGTCCCACGGCGCCGCCTACCAGCTCCTTCAGACCGTGGTCGACGGCCCCTCCGACCGGCTCTGTCAGTCCGAAGGGCTGGCCTCCCTCGGCTTCAGCGCCTGAGCATGCCGAAGGCCCCGTCCACCGACCCCCGTGCGGTGAGCGAGGCCTTCGGGGACCTTGCGGGTGAGGAGGAGGGTTACTCCTCCTCGTCGGTTCCTCCGGCGCCTTCGAGGTCGCCTTCCGTTTCCAGGAAGACCTGGCGCAGGGCGGCCAGGGTCTCCGGGTCCGGCTTCTCCCACATGCCGCGGGACTCGGCTTCGAGGAGGCGTTCCGCGATGCCGTGCAGGGCCCAGGGGTTGGCGTCCTTGAGGAAGGCCTGGTTCGCCGGGTCCAGGACGTACTCCTGGGTGAGCTTGTCGTACATCCAGTCGGCCACCACGCCCGTCGTGGCGTCGTAGCCGAAGAGGTAGTCGACCGTCGCCGCCAGCTCGAACGCGCCCTTGTAGCCGTGGCGGCGCATCGCCTCGATCCAGCGCGGGTTGACCACGCGGGCGCGGAAGACGCGGGAGGTCTCCTCGACGAGCGTGCGCGTGCGGACCGTCTCCGGGCGGGTGGAGTCGCCGATGTACGCCTCGGGGGCCGTACCCTTCAGCGCGCGGACGGTCGCCACCATGCCGCCGTGGTACTGGAAGTAGTCGTCCGAGTCCGCGATGTCGTGCTCGCGGGTGTCGGTGTTCTTCGCCGCGACCGCGATGCGCTTGTACGCCGTCTCCATCTCGGCGCGCGCCGGGCGGCCTTCGAGGCCCCGGCCGTAGGCGTAGCCTCCCCAGACCGTGTAGACCTCCGCGAGGTCCGCGTCCGTGCGCCAGTCGCGGCTGTCGATCAGCTGGAGGATGCCCGCCCCGTAAGTCCCCGGGCGCGAGCCGAAGATACGGGTCGTCGCGCGCCGCTCGTCGCCGTGCTCGGCCAGGTCGGCCTGCGCGTGCGCCCGGACGTAGTTGTCCTCGGCCGGTTCGTCGAGGGCCGCCACCAGGCGTACCGCGTCGTCCAGGAGGCCGATGACGTGCGGGAACGCGTCGCGGAAGAAGCCCGAGATGCGGAGGGTGACGTCCACGCGGGGGCGGTTCAGTTCGGCGAGGGGGATGGCCTCCAGGCCGTTCACGCGGCGCGAGGCGTCGTCCCAGAGCGGGCGGACGCCGAGCAGGGCCAGCGCCTCGGCCACGTCGTCGCCGGCGGTGCGCATCGCGCTCGTACCCCAGAGGGAGAGTCCGACGGAGGTCGGCCACTCGCCGTTGTCCGTGCGGTAGCGCTCCAGGAGGGAGTCGGCGAGGGCCTGGCCCGTCTCCCACGCGAGGCGGGAGGGGACGGCCTTCGGGTCGACCGAGTAGAAGTTGCGGCCCGTCGGGAGGACGTTGACCAGGCCACGGAGCGGGGAGCCCGAGGGGCCCGCCGGGACGAAGCCGCCGTTCAGCGCGTGGACCGCGTGGGTCAGTTCGTCCGTCGTACCGGCGAGGCGGGGGACCACCTGCTCGCAGGCGAAGCGGAGGACCGTCTTCACGGACTCCAGCTGGATCCCGTACGCGGTGCCGCCCATCGGCGGGGCGCCCAGGCCCAGTACGGCGGCGTCCGTGATCGCGTCCACGGACCAGCCGGCGGCCTCCATGGCCTCGACCACCCGGCGGGCGCGCTCCTCGATGTCGTCGGTCCTGGCCCGGTCCATGGCCGACTCGTCCAGGCCCAGCGCCTCGCGCAGGCCCGGCAGCGCCTGCGTACCGCCCCAGATCTGACGGGCACGGAGGATCGAGAGGACCAGGTTGACGCGGGCCTCGCCCTCCGGCGCGCCGCCCAGGACGTGCAGGCCGTCGCGGATCTGCGCGTCCTTGACCTCGCACAGCCAGCCGTCGACGTGCAGCAGGAAGTCGTCGAAGCCGTCGTCCTCCGGGCGGTCCTCAAGACCCAGGTCGTGGTCGAGCTTCGCCGCCTGGATCAGCGTCCAGATCTGGGCGCGGATCGCGGGCAGCTTCGACGGGTCCATGGAGGAGATCTGCGCGTACTCGTCGAGGAGCTGCTCCAGGCGCGCGATGTCGCCGTACGACTCGGCGCGCGCCATCGGCGGCACCAGGTGGTCGACGAGCGTCGCGTGCACGCGCCGCTTCGCCTGCGTGCCCTCGCCCGGGTCGTTGACGAGGAAGGGGTAGATCAGGGGGATGTCGCCCAGGGCCGCGTCGGGGCCGCACGCGGCGGACAGGCCGGCGTTCTTGCCGGGCAGCCACTCCAGGTTGCCGTGCTTGCCCAGGTGCACCATCGCGTCGGCGCCGAAGCCGCCGTCCTCGGCGCGGGCGGCGATCCAGCGGTAGGCCGCGAGGTAGTGGTGCGACGGCGGCAGATCGGGGTCGTGGTAGATCGCGATCGGGTTCTCGCCGAAGCCGCGCGGCGGCTGGATGAGGATCAGCAGGTTCCCGCGGCGGAGGGCCGCGAGGACGATGTCGCCCTCGGGGTTGCGCGAGCGGTCCAGGAACATCTCGCCGGGCGCCGGGCCCCAGTGCTCCTCGACGTGCGAGCGGAGCTCCTCGGGCAGCGTCGCGTACCAGCGCTTGTAGTCCGCGGCCGGGATGCGGACGGGGTTGCGCGCGAGCTGCTCCTCCGTCAGCCAGTCCTGGTCGTGGCCGCCGGCGTCGATGAGGGCGTAGATCAGCTCGTCGCCGTCGCCGGAGACCAGGCCGGGGAGCTCCTCGGCCGGGCCGAAGTCGTAGCCCTCGGCGATCAGACGGCGGAGGAGGGCGACGGCCGATGCCGGGGTGTCCAGGCCGACCGCGTTGCCGATGCGGGAGTGCTTCGTCGGGTACGCGGAGAGGACGAGCGCCAGCTTCTTCTCGGCGTTCGGGATGTGGCGGAGCCGCGCGTGGCGGACGGCGATCCCCGCGACCCGGGCCGCGCGCTCGGCGTCCGCGACGTACGCCGGGAGCCCGTCCGCGTCGATCTCCTTGAAGGAGAACGGCACGGTGATGAGCCGGCCGTCGAACTCGGGCACGGCGACCTGGCTGGCCGCGTCCAGCGGCGACAGGCCCTCGTCGTTCTCCTGCCAGTTCTCGCGCGAACCGGTCAGGCACAGCGCCTGCAGGATCGGCACGTCGAGCGCGGCCAGCGCGCCCGCGTCCCAGGCCTCCTCGTCGCCGCCGGCCTGCGCCTCGGCGGGCTTGGTGCCGCCCGCCGCGAGGACGGTGGTGACGATCGCGTCGGCGGTACGGAGCCGGTCGAGCAGCTCAGGCTCGGGGGCGCGCAGGGACGCCACGTACAGCGGGAGCGCCTGCGCGCCGGTGTCCTCGATGGCCGCGCAGAGGGTGTCCACGAAGGCGGTGTTCCCGCTCATGTGGTGGGCGCGGTAGTAGAGCACCGCGATCGTCGGGCCGTCCGTGCGGCGCGCGGTCCGCTCCAGGGGGCCCCAGGTGGGGGCCGCCGCCGGGGCCTCGAAGCCGTGGCCGGTGAGGAGGACGGTGTCGGAGAGGAAGCGGGCCAGTTGCGCCAGGTTCGCGGGGCCGCCGTGCGCGAGGTAGGCGTGCGCCTCGGTGGCGACGCCGACGGGGACGGTCGAGGTCTCCATCAGCTGGGCGTCGGGGGCCTGTTCGCCGCTGAGGACGACGACCGGCTTCCCGGTGGCGCGGATCGCGTCGATCCCCTCCTCCCAGGAGCGGATGCCGCCGAGGAGGCGGACGACGACGAGGTCGGCGCCGTCGAGGAGGCCGGGCAGTTCGGCGAGGGGGAGCCGGGAGGGGTTGGCGAAGCGGTACTCGACCGGGCCACCGACCCCCTCGGCGGAGGCCGAGGCGGCGTTCGCCGCGCGGGCACTGAGCAGGTCGGTGTCGGAGTGCGACAGCAGCAGAAGCATGGCGTGCGCAGGCCCTTCCTCGGGGTTGTCCGCGCCCCGGGTGGTCGTGTGGACGGCGGGGGAGTTCCTGACTCACCCGCGCCATCGCTGGTACGGGCTCACAGTGGCGGGACCGCGCCGGATTCTCACCGGGCTTCCTCCCCGGGGTCCTGGGACCCCATGCCGATCTGCATCCTAGATCGTGGCGTCGTCGGGGCGGGGCGGGCCGTCGAGTCGGCCGGATCACACTCGGTGGTGGCCCGGTTCCCCGTGGGTATGCTCGCCGCCATGCCGCCCACCCCACCCCCGACACCCGAACGGGACGAAGCTCGCATACGGGACCGTGGCGACGCCTGCCCCGGGGCGCTGCGCCTGCACGCCGCCGACGACGGCCGACTGGCCCGACTGCGGCTCCCCGCAGGGCGCCTGACGGCACGTCAGGTCGAGGCGATGGCGGCCGTGGCGGAGTCCTTCGGCGACGGGTCGGTCAGCATCACCTCCCGGGGGAACGCGGAGCTGCGCGGCCTCACGGAGGAGTGCGGGGCGGAGCTCGCCGCGCTCCTCGCGGAAGCGGGCCTGCTGCCCTCCCCCACCCACGAGCGCGTCCGCAACATCGTGGCCTCCCCCGCCGCCGGTCTCGACGGACTCGGCGGCCCCGAGGTGCAGTTGTGGGCCCGCGCCCTGGACGGCCTCCTCTGCGCCGAGCCCTGGACGGCGGCGCTTTCCGGCCGTTTCCTGTTCGTCCTCGACGACGGGCGCGGGGACGTGGCAGGGCTCGGCGGGGATGTGACCTTGGTCGCAGTGGAGCCGGAGTCCGCCCTGGTGCGCGTCGGCGGGACGGCCTTCCGGGTCGCCGGAGCCGACGCCCCCCGCGCCGCGCTCGCCGCCGCCGGGGCCTTCCTGGACGCCGCCCTCGAGGCCGGGAACGGGGCCTGGCGGGTGCGGGAACTGCCGGAGGGGTGCGCCCCGGACCTGGCGGGCGCGCTCGCCCGCGCGGGGATCGTGGCGGAGCCCGTAGCGGAGCTCGTATCGGAGCCCGTATCGGAGCCCGTAGCGGCTGTACGCCTCCCCGAGGCCGCGACGCACCTCACCCCCGGCCCCCTCGGCCCCACCTCCCTCTACGTCCTCGCACCCCTCGGCCGCCTCACCGCCGCCCAGCTGCGCGCGCTGCTGCCCGCCGACGAGGTACGGCTGACGCCGTGGCGCGGTGCGGTCGTCGTCGGGGCGACGGCACCCGCGGCGGACCGGCTCGCCGCCCTGTCCTCCCACGGGCTGATCACCCGCCCCGACTCCCCCCGGGTGGGCGTCAGCGCCTGCACCGGGCGCCCGGGCTGCGCCAAGTCCCTCGCGGACGTCCGCGCCGACGCGCATCCGGGGTCCGCCGGAGGCCGCCCCGTCCCGGGCGCCGGGCTCCTCCCCGTCCACTACTCCGGGTGCGAGCGCCGCTGCGGGCACCCGCACGGCGCCTGGGTCGACGTCGTCGCCACCGCCGACGGCGCCTACCTGGTGAACGGCGCCCCCACCCCCCGTACCGCCCTGCCCGAAGCAGTCGCAACGGCCCGCACAACGAGATGAGCGAGAACAGGATGTTCGACTACGAGAAGGACGGGGCGGAGATCTACCGCCGGTCCTTTGCCACGATCCGCGCCGAGGCGGACCTCGCGGGCCTGCCCGCCGACGTCGCCCAGGTGGCGGTCCGGATGATCCACGCCTGCGGCATGACGGACCTCGTCCAGGACATCGCCTACTCCCCCCGGGTCGTCGCGAACGCCCGCGAGGCCCTGCGTGCCGGAGCGCCGATCCTCTGCGACGCGCAGATGGTCGCCAGCGGCGTCACCCGCAAGCGGCTGCCCGCCGACAACGAGGTGATCTGCACGCTCTCCGACCCGGCCGTGCCCGCCCTCGCCGCCGAGCTGGGCACCACCCGCTCCGCCGCCGCGCTCGAACTGTGGCGGGACCGCCTCGAAGGCTCCGTCGTCGCCATCGGCAACGCCCCCACCGCGCTCTTCCACCTCCTGGAGATGATCGCGAAGGGCGCAGGGAGGCCCGCCGCCGTCCTCGGCATACCGGTCGGCTTCATCGGCGCCGCCGAGTCCAAGGACGCGCTCGCGGAGCAGACCCTGGGCCTCGACTACCTCGTCGTACGGGGCCGGCGCGGCGGCAGCGCGATGACCGCCGCCGCCGTCAACGCCCTCGCCCACGAAGCGGAGATCCAGGCATGAGCACGGGTACGGGCAAGGGCAAGCTGTACGGGGTCGGGCTCGGCCCCGGCGACCCGGACCTGATGACGGTCGCGGCCGTGAAGGCCATCGCCGCCGCCGACGTCGTCGCGTACCACTCGGCCCGCCACGGCCGCTCGATAGCGCGCTCCATCGCCGCCGAGCACCTCCGCGAGGACCACGTCGAGGAGCGGCTGGTGTACCCGCTCACCGTCGAGACCACGGACCACCCCGGCGGCTACCGGGGCGCCCTGAACGACTTCTACGAGGAGGCCGCGGCCCGCCTCGCCGCCCACCTCGACGCCGGCCGCACGGTCGCCGTCCTCGCCGAGGGCGACCCGCTGTTCTACGGCTCGTACCAGCACATGCACAAGCGGCTCGCGGACCGCTACGACACCACCGTCATCCCCGGCGTCACCTCGGTGAGCGCCGCCGCCGCCCGGCTCGGCGAGCCGCTGTGCGAGGCGGAGGAGGTCCTCACGATCATCCCCGGCACGCTGCCGGAGGACGAGCTGACGGCCCGCCTCGCGGGCACCGACTCGGCGGTCGTGATGAAGCTCGGCCGCACCTTCCCCACCGTGAGGCGCGCGCTGGAACGGGCCGGCCGGCTCGACGACGCGCGGTACGTGGAGCGGGCGTTCATGACGGGCGAGCGCACGGAGAAGCTGACGGACGTGGACCCGGAGACCGTCCCGTACTTCTCCGTCGCCGTCCTCCCCTCCCGCGTCGACCAGGAACTCCCGGTACGGGAGCGGGGCGAGGTCGTCGTCGTCGGCACCGGCCCGGCCGGAGCGCCCTGGCTGACGCCCGAGTCGCGCGGCGCGCTCGTCAACGCCGACGTCCTCGTCGGCTACACCACCTACCTGGACCGCGTCCCGGAGCTGCGCCCCGGCCAGATCCGGCACGGCTCCGACAACAAGGTCGAGTCGGAGCGGGCCGAGTTCGCGCTCGACCTGGCCCGGCGCGGCCGGAAGGTCGCGGTCGTCTCCGGCGGCGACCCGGGCGTCTTCGCGATGGCCACGGCCGTCCTGGAGGTCGCCTGCGAGCCGGCGTACGCGGACGTGCCCGTACGGGTCCTCCCGGGCGTGACCGCCGCCAACGCGGCCGCGGCCGCGGCGGGCGCCCCGCTCGGCCACGACTACGCCACGATCTCGCTCTCCGACCGCCTCAAGCCGTGGGACGTCATCGAGACCCGGCTGCGCGCCGCCGCCACCGCCGACCTGGTCATCGCCCTCTACAACCCGGGCTCCAAGTCCCGTACGCACCAGGTGGCCGCGGCCCGCGACCTGCTCCTGGAGCTGCGCGACCCGGAGACGCCGGTCGTGGTCGCGCGGGACGTCGGCGGCCCGGAGCAGTCGGTCCGCGTCCTCACACTGAAGACCCTGGACCCGTCCGAGGTCGACATGCGCACCCTGCTCCTCGTCGGCTCCTCGCAGACGCGCGCGGTGGAGCGGGCGGACGGCCGGACGATCGCCTGGACCCCGCGCCGGTACAACTGACCGGACGCTAGGAGCGGGTCCGGGTGAAGGTGCCCAGACCCTCCTGGTCCAGGTACTCGACGCGGACGGACCTGCCGTCCGGGGAGAACGTGACGCCGGTCGGGCCGACGGCGTTCTCCCCGCGCGTCGGGAAGCTGAACGTGTTCCCGTCGTAGTGCGTGAGGCGGTACGACTGGGGCTCCGGCCCCAGTCTCAGCACCAGGACGCCGTCCTCCGCGGCCACCGAGAGCCGGCCGTAGTAGTCGTTGGTGTACGTGCCGGTGTAGGCGTCGGCGGCCTTCGCGGGGGTGGCGTCGGTGGGCGGCTTCGCGAAGTCCGTCTCCGAACGGCCCGCCTCCTCCTGCTGCTTGTAGAGCCCGTCGACCAACGGCAGCCAGTCGCGGGAGGGTTCGCCGTTCTGCGCGATGTCGAAGAAGTCGAGGGCGACGGTGTCCGCGACGCCCGCCGGGGCGCCGTTGGTGAGGACGACGATCCCGAGCCGCTCGCCCGGCAGCATCGTGACGTTGGTGTGCGCGCCGAGCGCGAACGCGCCGGTGTGCGAGAGGCGCAGCCGGCCCTCGTCGTCGTACGACACGTTCCAGCCGAGGCCGTAGAAGCCGGTCCGGCCGGCCGGGGCGCGGGGCGGGGAGGTCACGTTCTCGGGGCGGTGGGTGAGGGCCAGGGCCTCCTCGTCGACGATCCGGCGGCCGTCGAGCTCGCCGTTCGCCAGCTGGATCCGCAGCCAGGTCGCCATGTCACGCGCCGAGGAGCTGACGCCGCCGGCCGGTGACTGGGCGTCCGGGTCCCGCACGTACCGCGCCTTCCACGTCCCGTCGGACTCCTGTACGTGGCCGACGGCCCGGTCGGCGTTGGCGGCGAAGTCCTCGAAGCGGGAGCTGGTGTCGTTCATCCCGGCGGGCTTGTAGAGCAGGTCCTCGGCGAGCTTCTCCCACGGCACGCCCTGCCGCGCGGCGACGGCCTCGGCGGCCGCCGTCAGGCCGAAGTTGGTGTACGCGTAGCTCGCGCGGAAGGGCGCCAGTGGCTCGTACCGCAGGTGGGACAGGATGTACGCCTGGTCGTAGCCGAGGTCCTCCAGGAGGTCGCCCGCGTGGTCGGGCAGGCCGCTGCGGTGCGCGAACAGGTCGGCGACCGTCACATGGGAGCTCACCCACGGGTCCTTGAGCCGGAACTCCGGCAGGTCGGGGGCGACGGGCCGCTGCCAGCCCTCGACGCCGACGGCCCGGGAGACGACCGTGGACGCGATCGGCTTCGACACCGAGGCCAGTTGGAAGACGGTGTCGGCGTCGACCCTGGCCTCCTTGCCGACCTCGCGCACCCCGTACCCCTTGAGGACGAGGACCTGGTCCTCGTACACGACGGCGACGGAGACCCCGGGCACCCCGGTGCGCTTCATCAGCTCCGTGACCGTGGCGTCCAGCCGCCCGACCGCCCGGTCCACGTCCGCCCGGTCGAGCACGGGGGGCGGCTGCGGCGGGGGCGGATCCGGGGTGGCGGAGGTGCTGGGGGAGGGAGGCGGGGTGGGACTTGGGGTGGGGCTCGGGGAGGGGCTCGGCGCGAGGTTCTGGGAGGGGCTCGGTGCGGTGCCCAGCAGCGCCACGAGCCCCGCCGTAGCCAGCCAGCGGACGGTACCCACCCCTCCATTGAACGCCGGGCGCAATCCCCTGTCGCGCGGAAGGAACCAGTCGGTAGAGTGCGCCTTCGGCGGAACACACCGGCCCCAGCCGCACCGCCCCCTCCCCCACGCGTCACCCGTTCCCCGCAGGTCCGGAAAGGGCCCCACTCTTCGTGATCACCCGTACCCGACTGAGCGCGCTGGCCACCACGGCCGCCCTCGTCGCCTCCGGCGGTCTGCTGACCGCCACCCCGGCCGCCGCGGCCGTCACGTGTAATTCGCCGCTGTGGAAGACGGAGTTCTTCGCCAACTCCACCTTCGCCGGCACCCCCAAGCTGACGTCCTGCGACAGCGCCATCGCCGAGAACTACGGCTACGGCGACCCGGCAGGCGTCACGCTGCCCAACGACTACTTCTCCGTCCGCTGGTCCCTCAGCCGCGACTTCGGCTCCGGTGGCCCGTTCACGTTCACCGCCGAGGCGCAGGACGGCATACGCGTCTACCTCGACGGCGTCCGCAAGATCGACCTGTGGAAGAGCGTCTCCACGACGCAGAAGCAGACGGTCAACGTCACCGTCCCGGCCGGACGCCACAGCATCAGCGTCTACTACGCGGCCTGGACCGGCGCCGCGAACGTCAAGTTCACGTACACGCCGGTCACTTCGGCCACCGTCGACAAGATACGTCCGCTGGTGCCCACCGGCACCGGCGTCACGTACGACCGGGCGCTGAACAAGGTCTCCCTGAAGTGGGCGGCCAACAAGGAGATGGACCTCGCCGGCTACCGCGTCTACCGGCGGCTCCCCACCACCGCCTGGGCCAGGATCAGCGGCACCACCGCCCTGATCCCGGGCACCTCGTACGTCAACTACCCGCCGGCCACGGGCCAGACGTACCTCTACGAACTCCGCGCGGTCGACAAGGCCGGCAACGAGTCCTGGGGCAGCGCCGACCTCACGGTCGCCAGCGTCGACAAGACCCCGCCCACCGCGCCCCACGTCATGCAGACCGGCTGCCCGGACAACCCGCTCCACGCGGCGGCCGGACTCTCCACCACAGCGGCGAACCTGGCGGACATCGCGTGGTACGAGGGCCAGCGTCGGCACCCGGTGACAGGCGTCTGGACGACGGTCCACTCCGGCGCCAAGGGCACGTTCTGCGACGCCGGACAGCCCGCCGACGGCAGCACGGTCACCTACCGCGGCCGTGCCCGCGACGCCGCCGGGAACTGGTCCGCGTACTCGGCCGCCACCACCTTCGCCACCTGGGACCGGACGCCCCCGGCGCCCGTCGCCGACGCCCGCGTCGCCTACGAGTCGGGCGTCCCCCATCTGAAGTGGGCACCCGTGCCCGGGGCCGCCTCGTACCGGGTCTTCCAGTACGACCCGGCGACCGGCGGCCACCTGAACGCCCTTCCCGCCGGGGACACCACGACGGCGACCGACATCGTGCCGCGCCAGAAGGCAGCCGTCGCCGACACGTACCGGTACGCGGTACGGGCCTACGACGCGAACGGCAACGCCTCCGCCCCCGTGGAGATCACGCTGTCGATGGCCGACCGGGCCGAGTCCATCCCCCCGTTCCGGACGACAGCGGGCAGGTTCGACGAGGGCGTGATGATCGAGTGGGCCGGCGCCGATCCGTGGACCGTCGACGAGAACCCCCTCCCCACGTACCGGATCGTCCGCACCGACACCGCCACCGGTGAGACCAGCACCGTCGACGGCTGCAAGCCGTTCACCTCGGACGACCAGCCGCTGACGGACCCCCACGTGTACTGGTCGTGGGCCTCCAGCGGAGTTCCCTCGTACGCGGGCCCGAAGGAGGTCATCGGCACCTGCTGGGACGTCCAGGGCGCGTCCGAGACGACGTACGAGTACCGAGTCGTCACGGTCGACCGCTACGGGCACGCGTCGCAGCCCGGGCCGGCCGCCACGGAGACCACCCCGGACACCGTGCGCCCGGCGCCGGTCCAGAACCTGGCCGCCGAGCAGATCCCGCTCGGCGTCCGCCTCACCTGGACCCCGCCCGCCGACGACGACGTCCAGGAGTACGTGGTGTGGCAGGGCGTCACCGACCCCGCCACCGGCGAGACCTCCTGGTGGAAGAACTGCTGGAGGGGCGCCTCCCTGGCCGAGACCGAGATCCTCTGCCCGACCGTCCCCGACGGCCGCGAGCACGTCTACCGGGTCGCCGCCTCGGACTACCACGACGTGGACCCCCGCCCCGAGGACCTCAACCCGGCGGAGATCAGCGTCACCCTGCCGGACACCCGGCCGCCGGGCTGGACCGGTACCGGCGTCCGGGAAGCCCAGTACCCCGGGATCAACCTGGAGTGCCGCGACGGGTCCTCTGTCCCCTGCGGGACCGCCACCCAGTACCGCGTCGAGCGCTGGGACCCCCTCGCGGGCGCCTACACCACCCTCGCCACGGGTGCCCTGGGCAGCCCTCCGCCCGCGGATGCCGCGGGGACCCTGCCGGGCCACTACTACGACTCGACGGTGGCCGAGGACCTGCTGGGCCTCTACTACTACCGGGTCGTCTTCACCGACGACGCGGGCGTCGAACAGTCCGTCCGCTCGGACGCGTACGGCATCTGGGCCTCCTGGCTCTGACGCAGCCCCAGGGCCTGTCCGGACCCTGATCCGCCGGACGGGCCCTGCCGCAGCACCCAGGCGGCGGCCTCCTCGGGGGTCGCCGCCTTCTCCACGCCCTCCGGGACCGGCGGGCGGCGGACCACCACGACCGGGATGCCCGCCTCGCGGGCCGCGGTCAGTTTCGGGGCCGTCGCCGCGCCGCCGCTGTCCTTCGTCACCAGCACGTCGATCCGGTGGCGGGCGAGGAGGTCCCGCTCGCCGTCCAGCGTGAAGGGGCCCCGGTCGAGGAGGACCTCGGTGCGGGCCGGCATCGGGGCGTCCGGGGCGTCGACCGAGCGGACCAGGAACCACTCGGGGCAGGCCGCGAACGCCGCGAGGCCCATGCGGCCCGTCGTCAGGAAGACCCGCTCACCGAGACCGTCCAGCGCCCCGGCCGCCTCCTCCAGGGAGGCCGCGGAGCGCCAGTCGTCGCCCTCGGCCGGGACCCAGCCGGGACGGCGCAGCGCCAGCAGGGGAACATGGGCGGTGGCGGCCGCCCGGGCCGCGTGGAAGCTGATCCGCTCGGCGAAGGGATGCGTGGCGTCGATGACCGCGTCCACGGCGTGCCCGCCGATCCACTCGACGAGCCCGTCGACGCCGCCGAACCCGCCGATCCGGACCTCGCCCTCGGGCAGCCGGGGGCTCGCCACCCGCCCCGCGAGGGAGCTGGTGACCCGTACGCCGGTCTCGGTGTGCAGCAGTCCGGCGAGCGCGCGGGCCTCGGTGGTCCCCCCGAGAATGAGTATGTGCACAGGAGCCTCTTCGTGACTTCAGGCGGCGGGCGTGAGGCCCAACTCAAGCACACCGGTCTCCGCCCGGGCTGGACGACGGGTGCCTGCGCGACGGCGGCGACGACCGCCGCGTACACGGCGCTCCTGACCGGCGATTTCCCCGACCCCGTGAGCATCACGCTGCCGAAGGGGCAGACGCCGTCCTTCGCGCTGACCGCCGAGTCCCTGTCGGGCGGGTCGGCCATGGCCGCGGTGACCAAGGACGCGGGCGACGACCCGGACGTCACGCACGGGGCCGTGATCCGCTCGACGGTACGGCTCCTGCCGGCCGGTTCCGGCGTCGTCTTCCGCGCCGGCGAGGGCGTCGGCACGGTCACCCTGCCCGGCCTGCCCCTGGAGGTCGGCGAGCCCGCGATCAACCCCGTGCCCCGGCAGCTGATGCGCGAGCACGTCGCCGGGGTCGCCGCCCGGCACGGGGCGCCCGGCGACGTCGAGATCACCGTCTCCGTCGACAACGGCGCCGAGATCGCCCGCTCCACCTGGAACCCGCGGATCGGCATCCTCGGCGGCCTGTCGATCCTCGGCACGACCGGCGTCGTCGTCCCCTACTCCTGCTCGGCCTGGATCGACTCCATCCGGCGGGGCGTGGACGTGGCCCGCGCGGGCGGCCTCACGCACGTCGCCGGCTGCACAGGATCGACCTCCGAGCGCACGGTCGCGGGGATGTACGAGCTGCCGGAGATCGCCCTCCTCGACATGGGCGACTTCGCGGGTGCGGTCCTCAAGTACATCCGCCGCCATCCCGTGGACCGGCTCACGGTCTGCGGCGGCTTCGCCAAGCTCTCCAAACTGGCCGCGGGCCATCTCGACCTCCACTCGGCCCGCTCCCAGGTCGACAAGGGCTTCCTCGCCGACCTGGCCCGCACCGGCGGCGCCTCCGAGGCCCTCGCCGCCGAGATCGCGGAGGCCAACACGGGCCTCGCCGCGCTCCGCCTCTGCGAGGCCGCCGGAGTACCCCTCGGCGACCTCGTCGCCGCCCGCGCCCGCGACGAGTCCCTCGCGGTCCTGCGGGGCGCACCGGTCGCGGTGGACGTGATCTGCATCGACCGCGCGGGCACGGTCGTGGGCCGCTCGTCGGTACGGGGACCGTCGCCGTCATAGGTCTCGACGACCGCGCCGTACCGGCGTTCAGCCGGTCGGGTAGCCGATCTCCCGAACGTCCTCCGCGAGGCCGGCGAGATCCGTCTCCGGGTTGAGGGCCGCCACGATCTCCGGGGTCAGGGGACGCAGGGCGAGGACGTGGCGTACGGCCGCGAGGTCGACGGGCCGTTCGTAGTAGTCGGATGCCCACTCCGCGTACGCCTCCGCCGAGCGGTCCGTGAGCAGGTGGAGGAGGCGGCCGGAGCCGTCCGGGTCCTCGTGGTCGTCCAGGTCGGGGAACTCGACCGGGCCGGTGTGCCAGGCGGTGTCCGTGGGTTCGCGCCACAGGCAGGCGGTGGTCACATGGACGTCGTCCTCGTCGGTGAACGCGGGCTCCGTCAGGTATTCCCGGAAGGCCTCCGGGACTCCGTCGAGCACCCCGGGCCACGTCTGCCCGTCCGCGAGCGACCCGAACGGGCTCAGCGGCGACTCGTGGTCGAAGACGCGGGCGAACACCCCGGCGGGGGAGAGGACGATCGTGTACTCGTCCCCCTGGCCGTTCTTCATGGACGCCAGCTGTTCGGTCTCCGACCAGTGCGCGTCGAAGGAGTAGTACCGGCTCTCCCACTCCGGGCAGAGCACGGCCTCCAGCATCGCGAGCCCTCGGCTGTGGTCGCGCAGTTCCTCGATGCCCGGCAGCGCCCGGGCGACGTCGTAGACGGTCACCCGTCCATGAGACAGCACGGACACCGACAGCCGACATGCGACCCCCGGACCCCGAACCTACGCTTACCAGGACATAGCCCCCACGTGAGAGGGAGTCCCATGGCGAAGCGCGGCAACAAGAAGCGGGCACGCAAGAAGAAGAAGGCGAATCACGGCAAGCGGCCGAACGCGTAGGGCCTGTCTTTCGGATCAGGCCGGCGGGAACGCGGCGGGGCCCCGGGGTCTTCGGACTCCCCGGGGCCCCGCCGCGTTCCCGTAGGTACGGAGCCGGTCCGGGCGCCGGCCCGTGGCGGCGTCAGCAGGTGTGGCGGTCGCGCGCCGGGTCGTACAGGTGGCTGTCGCGGAACTCCGAGGCGGCGAGGGTGCGGCCGACGAGGATGACGGCGGTCTTGGTGATGCCCGCGGCCTTCACCTGGCCGGCGATGTCCTCCAGGGTGCCCCGCAGGACGAGCTCGTCCGGGCGGCTGGCCATCGCGACGACGGCGGCCGGGCAGTCCACGCCGTAGTGGGGGACGAGCTCGGAGACGATCCGGTCGACGTAGCGGGCACCCAGATGGAGGACGAGCAGGGCGCCGCTGCGGCCGAGCGTCGCGAGGTCCTCGCCCTCGGGCATCGGGGTGGCCTGCTGGGCGATGCGGGTGAGGATCACGGTCTGGCCGACGGTGGGCACGGTCAGCTCCCGCTTGAGCGCGGCCGCCGCCGCCGCGAACGCCGGGACGCCCGGCACGACCTCGTACGGGATGTCCAACGCGTCCAGCCGGCGCATCTGCTCGGCGACCGCGCTGAAGACGGACGGGTCGCCGGAGTGCAGCCGTGCCACGTCGTGGCCGTCCTCGTGCGCGCGGACGATCTCGGTGACGATCCTGTCCAGGTCGAGCTGGGCCGTGTCGACGAGCCTGGCGTCCGGCGGGCACTCGGCGAGCAGCTCGGTCGGGACGAGGGAGCCGGCGTAGAGGCAGACCCCGCACTTCGCGAGGGTCCGCGCGCCGCGCACGGTGATCAGGTCGGCCGCGCCCGGGCCCGCGCCGATGAAGTAGACGGTCATGCTTCCTCTTCCTTGGTTACGGACCACTGCGTGACGGGCATCGCCTGGCGCCAGCCCGTGAACCCGCCGACCGGGACGGCGGCCGCGACGGCGAGCCGGACCAGTTCGCCGCCGTGGTGGCGGTAGCGGTCGGCGAGCAGGGCCTCGGATTCGAGGGTCACGGTGTTGGCGACGAGCCGGCCGCCGGGCGGGAGGGCGTCCCAGCAGGCGTCGAGCAGGCCGGGGACGGTGAGGCCGCCGCCGATGAAGACGGCGTCGGGGGTGGGGAGGCCGGTCAGCGCGGCGGGGGCCGGTCCCGTGACGACACGCAGGGCGGGGACGCCGAGGGCGTCGGCGTTGCGGGTGATGCGCGCGGCGCGCTCCGGGGACTTCTCGACCGCGACCGCCCGGCAGGAGCGGTGGGTCCGCATCCATTCGATGCCGATGGAGCCGGAGCCGCCGCCGATGTCCCAGAGGAGTTCGCCGGGGGCGGGGGCGAGGGCGGCGAGCGTGGCGGCGCGGACGTACCGCTTGGTGAGCTGCCCGTCGTGCTCGTACGCCTCGTCCGGCAGGCCGGGCGCGGCGCCGAGCCGGAGCGTGCCGGGGTCGCGTACGCAGTCGAGCGCGAGGACATGGAGCGCGTCGGTCCGGTCGTACGGCCAGTCGGCGGCGGTGCCGTCGAGGAGCCGCTCGGCGGGCCCGCCGAGCTGTTCGAGGACGCGGACACGGGTGCCGCCCCAGCCGGTGCGACGCAGCAGGCCGGCGACCTCGGCGGGGGTGCCGGGGCCCTCGCCGAGGACGAGGAGCCGGCGGCCGGGGTGGAGGGCGGCGGAGAGCGCGGCGAGCGGCCTGGCGACGAGGGAGACGGTCTCGACGTCCTCCAGGGGCCAGCCGAGGCGCGCGCAGGCGTACGAGACGGAGGAGGGGTGCGGGTGGACGCGGAGTGCGGCGCGCGCGGGCCCGGTGGCCTCGGCGCCCGCCGTCCCGATGGCCTCGGAGAGCGTACGGGCGATGCCGTGGAAGGAGGGGTCTCCGCTGGCGAGGACGGCGACGGCGCGGCCCTCGTGGGCGGCGAGCAGTCCGGGGACGGCGGGCCGCAGCGGTGAGGGCCAGGTGATCCGCTCGCCGGGGCACGCGTCGGCGGGGAGCAGGTCGAGCTGGCGGGGAGCGCCGATGAGGACCTCGGCGGTCCGCAGGACGCGGCGGGAGCTCTCGGGGAGTCCGTCCCAGCCGTCCGCGCCGATTCCGACGACCGATATCGCAGCGTTCACGTGCGGGACTTTACGTGAGCCCCTACGCGGCCCTACTTCTGGGCGTTCTGCCCGACGTAGAAGAGGAGCCAGACGAAGCCGGCGAAGGCGTGCGTCGCGAAGATGTACACGAAGACGCGGAGCATGACGCCCCGCTCCTTCCAGCGCTCGTTGTCGTACGTCTTCTCAGTCATGCGCTCCAGGGTACGGCCGAGGGGGCGCGGGCGCGGGCGGCTGCCGGCGGGCGGGCGCGGGCGAGAGGCACGGGGGCTGCCGGCCGGCCGGGGGCTGGGAATACCTCGGGAGGGCGCGCCGTTGGACGTGTTAGTTTAAGTTTCAACCACTAATCAGGAACGCGAGAGGTGAGCGCGATGCAGTTCGGGATCTTCACCGTCGGCGACGTGACGGCCGACCCCACCACCGGCCGTACCCCCACCGAGCACGAGCGGATCAAGGACACCGTCGCCATCGCGCTCAAGGCCGAGGAGGTCGGGCTCGACGTCTTCGCCACCGGGGAGCACCACAACCCGCCCTTCGTGCCCTCCTCCCCCACCACCCTCCTCGGGCACATCGCCGCCCGCACCGAGAACCTGATCCTGTCCACGTCCACGACCCTCATCACCACCAACGACCCGGTGAAGATCGCCGAGGACTACGCGACCCTCCAGCACCTCGCCGACGGCCGCGTGGACCTGATGATGGGCCGCGGCAACACCGGGCCGGTCTACCCGTGGTTCGGGCAGGACATCCGCCAGGGCATCCCGCTCGCCATCGAGAACTACGCGCTCCTCCACAAGCTGTGGAGGGAGGACGTGGTCGACTGGGAGGGCAAGTTCCGCAGCGCGCTCCAGGGCTTCACGTCCACCCCGCGCCCGCTCGACGGCGTCCCGCCGTTCGTCTGGCACGGCTCCATCCGCTCCCCCGAGATCGCCGAGCAGGCCGCCTACTACGGCGACGGCTTCTTCGCGAACCACATCTTCTGGCCCAAGCAGCACACCGAGAAGATGGTCCGGCTCTACCGCCAGCGGTACGCCCACTACGGCCACGGCACCCCCGAGCAGGCGATCGTCGGCCTCGGCGGCCAGATCTTCCTGCGCAAGAACTCCCAGGACGCGGTACGGGAGTTCCGCCCGTACTTCGACAACGCGCCCGTCTACGGCCACGGCCCGTCCCTGGAGGAGTTCTCCCGGGAGACCCCGCTGACCGTCGGCTCGCCGCAGGAGGTCATCGAGCGCACCCTGTCCTTCCGCGACTACGTGGGCGACTACCAGCGCCAGCTGTTCCTCGTCGACCACGCCGGACTGCCCCTCAAGACCGTCCTGGAGCAGCTCGACATCCTCGGCGAGGAGGTCGTCCCGGTCCTGCGCAAGGAGTTCGCGAACCTCCGCCCGGCCGGCGTTCCGGAGAGCGCCCCGCTCCACCCCGCCGTCACTCGCACCGCCAAGGAGGCATGACGTCATGCGGACCCTGAAGCTGGTCGCGGTCTCCGCCGGACTCAGCACCCCCTCCTCCACCCGGCTGCTCGCCGACCGCCTGCTCCAGGCGACCCGGTACCGGCTGGCCGAGCAGGAGTACGCCGTCGACGTCCAGGTCGTCGAACTGCGCGACCTGGCCCTCGACATCGCGAAGAACCTCGTCACCGGCTTCCCCTCGGAGAAGCTCCAGGGCGCGATCGACGCGGTGACCGGCGCGGACGGGGTCATCGCGGTGACGCCGGTCTTCACCGCCTCGTACAGCGGTCTCTTCAAGTCGTTCTTCGACCTGATCGACCCGGCGGCGCTGACCGGCACCCCGGTCCTCATCGGGGCGACCGGCGGCACCGCCCGCCACTCGCTGGTCCTGGACCACGCCCTGCGGCCGCTCTTCGCCTATCTGCGGGCCCTCACGATCCCGACCGCCGTCTACGCGGCGTCGGAGGACTGGGGCTCGGGCGGCGGCGAGGCCTCCCCGACGGGATGGGGCGAGGGGCTGCCGGCCCGGATCACGCGGGCGGGCAACGAACTGGCCGACACGGTCGCGGGCCGGCCCTCCCGGCGGACCGACGAGGACGAGATCGTCCCCTTCGAGAAGCAGCTGGCCGACCTGCGCCTGGATTGACCTCTTTGTAACGTTGTGGGGGACCGTCCTGTGGTCACGGAGCGGTTCCCGACGACGAACGGAGGTCGGCGATGGCCGGCGGCAGGATCGTGGTGGGCGTGGACGGATCGGCGTCCTCCCTCAAGGCGCTGAAGTGGGCGGCCTCGCAGGCCGCCCTCACGGGGGACTCCCTCCAGGCGGTGATCAGCTGGGAGTACCCGGCCTCCTGGGCGACGCTGATGCCGGGCGTACCACCGGAGTTCGACCCCGAGCGGCTCGCCAAGCAGATCCTGGACGAGTCCCTGGACAAGGCCCTCGACCCCAAGGCCGCCGCCGCGACCACCCGCACGGTGGTCGGCGGCAACGCCCCGCAGGCCCTGCTCGACGCGGCGAAGGGCGCGACGCTCCTCGTCGTCGGCGACCGCGGCTACAGCGGCTTCAAGGCGGCGGTCCTCGGCTCGGTCTCGTCCCACGTCACCCAGCACTCCCCGTGCCCGGTCGTCGTCGTCCGAGGCGAGTGAGGAGCTCCGCGATGGACATCAAACTGGAACTGATCGGCGTCCCCGTCACCGACATCGACCGGGCCAAGGCCTTCTACGAGCGGGTCGGCTTCCACGCCGACCACGACGTCCCGGTCAGCGACGACATCCGCTTCGTCCAGATGACCCCGCCCGGCTCGGCCTGCTCGATCGCCTTCGGCAAGGGCATCACGGAGATGGCCCCCGGCTCGCTGGACAACATGCAGGTCGTCGTCACCGACATCGAGGAGGCCCACGCCGACCTCACCGCACGGGGCATCGAGGTCAGCGGCATCGACGACCAGCCCTGGGGCTCCTTCGTCTACTTCGCCGACCCCGACGGCAACCGCTGGGCCGTCCAGCAGACGACTCCGCGCACGGCGGGACAGGACGCACAGGCGGGACAGGACGCACAAGCGGGATAGGACGCGCAGGACACAGGGGCGGGCCGGGTCGCCTCCGGCCGCACAGCCGCGTGGGTCACTTCCGGTTGTACAACCTCATCGTGACCCAGCCGAAGACCAGCACGAACAGCGCCGACCAGCCCAGCGTCCAGGCGATGTCGGCGCCCGGCCACCGGCCCGCCATCAACTCACGGACCGCCGTCGCGAGATGGGTCACGGGGTTGTTGTTCACGAAGGCCTGCAGCCAGCCCGGCATCGTCTTCGGGTCGACGAAGACGTTCGACAGGAAGGTGAGCGGGAAGATCACCATCATCGAGACGCCCATGACGGACTTCTCGCTGCGCAGCAGCAGGCCGAACATCGTCCAGATCCACGAGAACGCGAACGAGAACACCAGCAGCAGCGCGACGCCCAGCAGGATCCCGGTGACGCCGCCGTCCGGGCGGTAGCCGATGATCACGCCGACCGTGAGCATGACCGCCGAGGCGATCAGATAGCGGACGACGTCGCCGAGGAGATAGCCGACCATCGGCGCGGGCCGCCAGATCGGCAGGGTCCTGAAGCGGTCGAAGACGCCCTTCTCGATGTCGGTGTTGACCGAGACGCCCGTGTACATCGTGATCATCACGACGCTCATCACGAGGATGCCCGGCAGCAGGAACTGGATGTACTCGTCGACCGAACCGGCCAGCGCACCCCCGAAGAGGTACGTGTACATCAGCACCATCATGATCGGGAAGGCCGTCACGTCGAACAGCTGCTCCGGCACGTGCTTGATCTTCAGCATGGCCCGCCAGCCGAAGGTCAGCGACGCGGCGAGCGCGCTGGGGCGCGGCGGCCGGGAGCGCCCCGTGAACAGCGCCGCGAGCTCGTCGGGCTGCGGGGCGACGAAGTCGAGGGCGTCGGTCGACTGCGGTTCCTTTCCGGTGGTGACCGTGGTCATGCCGTCGTTCCCTTCCGGTCGGTGAGGGCGAGGAAGACCTCGTCGAGGCTGGGCTGCCCGAGCGCGAAGTCGTCGACCGTGATGCCGGCCCTGGACAGCTCGGCCAGGGCGCGCGCGGCCTGTTCGGCGGCGCCCAGGTCCGTCCCGTGGCCGTTGACGGTGGCGGTGAGCGCGACGGGGTCGGGGTCGAGCTGGACGGTGGCGTTCAGGGCGCCCTGGAGGACCCGCTCGGCCTCCGGGCGCTGCTCGGGGTCCCGGAGCCGTACGTGCACCGATCCCGAGCCGACGGAGGCCTTCAGCTCGCCCTTGGTGCCCTCCGCGATGACCTTGCCGTGGTCGATGACGGCGATCCGGGAGGCGAGCTGGTCCGCCTCGTCGAGGTACTGGGTGGTCAGCATGACCGTGGTGCCCTGGGCGACGACCGCGCGGACGATGTCCCAGACCTGGTTGCGGCTGCGCGGGTCGAGCCCGGTCGTCGGTTCGTCGAGGAAGAGCAGGTCGGGGGTGTTGAGGATGGACGCGGCGATGTCGATACGGCGCCGCATGCCGCCCGAGTAGTTCTTGATCTGCTTGTCCGCCGCCTCCGCGAGACCGAACGCCGTCAGCAGCTGCCCGGAGCGCTCGCGGGCGTCGGAGCGGGTGTGGCCGAGGAGCCTGCCGAGCAGGACGAGGTTCTCGGTGCCGGTGAGGTCCTCGTCGACGGAGGCGTACTGGCCGGTGAGGCTGACCCGGCCGCGTACGGCGTCGGCGTCCTTGACGACGTCCTTGCCGAAGACGCTGGCCCGGCCGCCGTCGGGGCGGAGGAGGGTCGCGAGCATCTTGACGGCGGTGGTCTTGCCGGCGCCGTTGGGGCCGAGGACGCCGTAGACGGTCCCGGCCGGGACGCGCAGGTCGATGCCGTCGACGGCGCGGTTCGTGCCGAAGACCTTGACCAGGCCTTCGGTCTCGATGGCGAGGTCGGTGGTCATGCCGTTCCTCCGGGCTGTCCGGGACTGTCGGAAGGTGGGCGCTTCTCCCAGTCTCCGTCGGCCCGCCGCTTCCCGCCATGGCGGAGGCGTCCGCACGCGCGCTCCGCGCGGAGGAGCGCCGCCTCCCCCGCGCGGCGGAGGCGGACCCGTCGCCGGGGCGACGCCGCGCCCCCTGGCCCGGCGGGACGCTGGACGCATGATGAAGATCAAGGCCCTGCCCGACGTGCCCCGTTGGGCCGTCCTCGCCGCCCACGCCGTCCCGCTCGTCACCCTCCCGTCCGGGCTGTGGCGCCTCGCGCTCGTCGCCGGGCTTCCCGTCACGCAGGACGCCGAGCTCGGGGCGATGGGCTTCTGGACGTCCGCGTACGTCGTCTCGCTCAGCGTCGTCTCCGAGCTGCTCGCCTTCCTCACCCTGGGGCTCGTCCGCTCCTGGGGCGAGGTCTTCCCCCGGTGGATGCCCTTCCTGGGCGGGCGCCGGGTCAACCCCGCCGCCGCGACGGGCGCCGCCTTCGCCGGGGTGGCGGGGCTGTGCGCGATCGCCGCGTGGGGCGCGTACGCCTCGTACGCGGACCTCGGACCCTGCGTCCCCGCCTCCCCGGCACAGAACGCCGTGCTGATCGCCTGCTACGCGCCACTGATCGCCTGGCCGGTGCTCGTGGCCGCCGTGGCGGCCTCGTACTACCGGCGCAGGACCGGGGGCCGGGGGCGTCAGTACGGCGCCGGGCGGCCGGCCGTGTCCTCGTGGGTGTAGTAGAGGTAGAAGGCACCTGCACCGACGGCCCCGCCGACGATCAGGCCGAGCACGGTCGCCGACAGGACGCTCACGTCGGACAGGCTGTAGACGAAGCCGATCGCGATGCCCGCGAGGCTGCCCCAGGCGGCCGCGTGGAGCTCGCGCGGCAGGGCGCGGCCGACGCGGCGGATCCCGTACACCGCCCCGGCGAGCACGACCGCCGAGATCAGCCCGAGCCAGAACTGTCCCCAGGTGACCGGGGCGCCGGACTTCTCGACGAACGCCGTCCACCAGCCGTAGATCACGCCGAGCGTGGCGGGCACGGCCCAGCCGTGCGTACGGCCCTGGGTACGGCCCTGGGTTCTGGCGGCCCGGCGCCGGGCCGGTACCGCTGCGTGTGCGGCCATGGCTGGAGCTCCTTCGTCTCTCGCCCCCCTGGTTCCCGCACCCTCCAGGGCACACCCGCGCCCGGCGCCCCGCAAGTGGATCAGGCCTCCGGAGCCCCCGTGGGCCGTACGGCGACGGCGTCGATCTCGAAGAGCATGCCCGGCAGCGCGAGCGCCGCGACCCCGCTGAGGGTCTGCGCGGGCAGCCGCGCGCCGAAGTGGGTGTGCAGGGCCTTGCCGAGGACCTCCAGCTTGGCCATGTCGTGCTCGACGACGTACGTGCCGAGGCGGACGACGTGGGCGAGGCCGAGGCCGACGCCCTCCAGGGCGAGCCGCAGGTTCGTCAGGGAGAGCTCGACCTGGGCGGCGAAGTCGCCGGGGACGGGGGCGCCGGTCGCGTCGGAGGCGTACTGGCCGCCGATGAAGACGAGTTCGCCGGGCGCGGAGACGGCGTGGCTGTAGCCGAAGGGGGTGGGGTCGTGGAGCGTGCCGGGGTTGGTGATGGCGCGCTGGTCGGCGGCGGCGTCGAAGTCGTTCATGAGTGATCGTTCCTTCCGGAGAGGGCGGCCACCGGGACGGCGGCCAGGATGAGCGCGGCGCCCGCCAGGACCTGGATGTCCGACATCCAGAATTACCTCCCCCAAAAGCCCCCACAGGGGGGAGACAGGGAGGGAGGGCGGTCGCGTCAGGCAGGTCGGACGACAGACGCGTCAGACGTTGGCGAACCAGTGGCGGATCCGGTCGGGCGCGGCCGGCGCCTGGAGCTCCGCCCGCTTCCGTACGTCGTCCAGGGTCTGGGCCATGAGCTCGCGCCGCCAGGCCAGGTCGGCCCGTCCCATGGCGCCGGCGATGGCACACTCGGCGGCGTACGACCCGGAAGGCCCCGCCCCCGGCCCCTGCTGCCGGATCTCGGTGCAGCGGAAGGCCTCGTCAGGGCCTTCGACGGCGGCGACGACGTCCATGAGCGTGACGCGGTCGAGCGCGCGCGCCAGCCGGAAACCGCCCTTCGGCCCGGAGACCGAGGTGACGATCCCGGCCCGGGCGAGCGCCTGGAGCTGCTTGGTGAGATACGCGGCGGGGAGCTCGTGATACGCCGCGAGCCGCGCGGAGGCGACCGCCCGCTCCGGCCCGATCCAGGCCAGGTTCAGGCAGCTGTGCAGCGCCCACTCCACACCTTCGCTCATCCTCATGATTCAGGACCTTATATATCTTGAATACAAGAGGCAACCGTCACCGGTCAGCCCCCGTCCGCCGCCAGCGCCGCGAGGCGGGCGAGGGCCTCGCCCAGGACCGGGCGGGGCGGTGACGCGAGGCCCACCCGGATCGCGTCCGGGGCCGTGCCCGGGCCGACCGCGAAGGCGCTTCCCGGGGTGACCGCCACGCCCGCGCGCTCGGCCGCCGCCGCCACGAAGGTCTCCGCCCGCCAGGGCGCGGGCAGTTCCCACCAGCAGTAGTAGGCGTGCGGGGAGGTCCGTACGGCGTGACCGCCGAGGTGGCGCAGGACCAGACCGTGCCGGGCCTCCGTGTCCGCGCGCTTGGCGGCGACGGCCTCGGCGACCGTGCCGTCCGCGACCCAGCGGGTCGCCGCCGCGAGCGCGAGCCCGCCCGCCGTCCAGGCACCGGAGCGCAGCGCCTCCGCCGCCGCCGTACGCAGTCGCCCGGGCACGACGAGATAGCCGACGGTCAGGCCGGGGGCGAGGCGCTTGGACAGACTGTCCACGAGCAGGACCCGTTCGGGAGCGAAGGCGGCGAGCGGCGAGGGCGCACTCGGGTCCGTGTCCGTGCCCGCACCCGGGTCCGCGCCCGACCCCGGGACGAGGAAGGCCCAAGTGGTGTCCTCGACGGCCATCAGGTCCAACTTCCGTAGCATCTCCGCAAGTTCGGTCCGGCGCGCTCCGCCCATGGTCGTGGAGAGCGGATTGTGGAGGGTCGGCTGGAGGTAGACGGCGGCCAGCGGGGTCGCCCGGTGGGCCGCCGCGAGCGCCTCCGGCCGTACCCCCTCGGCGTCGAGGGCGAGCGGCACGAGACGGATGCCGAGCCGGTCGGCCACCGCCTTGACCAGCGGATACGTGAGCGCCTCGACGCCCAGCCGGCCGCCGGGCGGGACGAGCGTGGAGAGCGCGGCGGCGATGGCCTGGCGGCCGTTCCCCGCGAAGAGGACGTTCTCGGGGTCCGGCGCCCAGCCGGGCCGGGCGAGGACGGCCACCGCCGCCTCCCGGGCCTCCGGGGTGCCGGTGGCGGCCGCCGGGCGCGAGACGGCCTCGGCCAGGACGTCGGGCCGGGCGAGCGCCGCGAGCGCGCGGGCCATCAGCTCGGACTGCCCTTCTCCGACGGGGTAGTTGAGCTGGAGGTCGATCGGCGCGGCCCCGGTCGCCTCGGCGAGCGCGGGCCCGGGCAGCGGGGGCGCGGCCCGGACGAAGGTGCCGCGCCCGACCTCGCCGACGACCAGGCCGCGCCGGGCGAGCTCGCCGTAGACGCGGATGGCGGTCGAGTTCGCGATCCGGTGGCGGCGGGCGAAGACGCGCTGCGGCGGCAGCCGGTCGCCGGGCCGCAGCCGCCCGTCCCGTACGGCCGCCTCCACCCGGTCCGCGATCCTCCGGTACTCCTCCACGGCACCCCTCCCCTTCCCCGCTCGCCCTCATTGCACCGAGAGCAAAGATCTCATTGCACCGAGCGAGCGCCGCTGCCTAGCCTGCCGTCATGCGCTTCACCGACACCGTCACCGACCGCATCTACTTCGAGGACCGGGGCAGCGGCCCCGCGCTCCTCCTCGTCCACGGCCACCCCTTCGACCACACCATGTGGCAGCCCCAGATCGACCGTTTCTCGCTCACGCACCGGGTGATCGCCCCCGACCTGCGCGGTTACGGCATCACACCGCCGGGCGCGACGGGCGAGATCGCGGGCGTGACCGACCTCGGCGACTTCGCCGAGGACCTCGTCGTACTCCTCGACGACCTGGGGATCGAGGAGGCCGTCGTCGCCGGCCTCTCCATGGGCGGCCAGATCGCCATGGAGCTCCACCGCCGCCACCCGGAGCACGTCCGGGGCCTCGTCCTCGCCGACACCTTCCCCGCCGCCGAGACCGAGGAGGGGAAGGCCGCGCGGAACGCCATGGCCGACCGGCTGCTCAAGGAGGGGATGCGGGGGTACGCCGACGAGGTCCTGGACCGGATGGTCGCGCCGTACAACACCCATGCCGCGCCGCACGTCCACCGCATGATGTGCGCGACCGACCCGGTCGGCGCCGCCGCCGCGCTGCGCGGCCGGGCCGAGCGGCCGGACTACCGCGAGTCGCTGACCACGGTCGCGGTTCCCGCGCTCGTCGTGGTCGGCCGGGACGACACGTACACACCGGTCGCGGACGCCGAGGAGATGCACGCGCTGCTGCCCGACTCCACGCTCGCCGTGATCGAACGGGCCGCGCACCTGCCCAACCTGGAACGGCCCGAGGAGTTCGACGCCGTACTCGACTCCTACCTCCGCTCACTCGTTCGGCTCAGCTGAAAGTTCGGAATCGTACGAACGCTCCCACGATGGGGGCATGAGCCAGAACACCGCACCCCGCAAGCCGAGCACCTCCGGCGCCTGGGCCACCGGCGGCACCCTCTTCGCCGGTGTCCTCATGCTGGTCACCGGATTCATGGACGTCTTCCAGGGCATCGCAGGGATCGCCGAGGACGACATCTACACCCGGGTCGGCGACTACGTCTTCAAGTTCGACCTCACCACCTGGGGCTGGATCCATCTGATCCTCGGCGTCATCATCGCCGTCGCCGGCTACGGCATCCTCAAGGGCGCCGAGTGGGGCCGCGTCGCCGGCATCGCGCTGGCCTCGCTCAACGTCCTCTTCCAGTTCCTCTTCCTGCCGTACCAGCCGTGGTGGGCGCTCTTCTCCATGGCCATCTCGATCTTCGTGATCTGGGCACTGGCCACGGACGACGCCTACGGCACGAACGAGAAGTACTGAGGCCGGCCGGATGAGCACACCGCGAGCACCGCGCCCGGCCCGACCGCCCCGACCCGCACGCCCGCCACGACCGCGCGCGCGACGCACCACGGGAATCGCGCTCGCCGCCTCCGCGCTCCTCACCCTCACCGTCACCGCCTGCGACACCGTCGGGGACGCGGCGGGCGACATCGTGTCCTCCGCCACGGCCGCCGTCGCCTCGGCGGCCCAGGAGAAGATGAACGAGGTCAAGGACGGGGTGAACGCCTCCGGCGACGTGAAGGCCGGGGAGACGAGCACCGACGGGGACCGCACGGTCGCCGAGATCACGGCGACCAACCCCAAGGAGAAGAACGCCGACTACACGATCATGGTCAACTTCCGTGACGAAGGCGGGAACGTCCTCGACGCGGTCGTCATGAACATCGACAGCGTCGAACCGGGAGCCTCCAAGTCCGGTACGGCCCGCAGCAATCGGACGCTCTCGGGCGCAACGTCGGCGGAGATCGCGCAGGCCCTGCGACACTGAAGGGCGTGGACCGAGCCCTCATCGCCGAGCCCGTGACCGACGACTCCCCGCCCCGCCCCGAGCCACCCCTCCGGCCCAGGCACCGCCTCACCGCCTGGGCCGGAGGGCTGCTCCTGATCGTCCCCGCCCTGATCAGCGCCTGCCGCTTCCTCGACACGGACGGGATCACCCCCGTACCGCAGCTGCTCTCCCTCCTGCCCTGGCTCGCCGTGCCCGCCGGGCTCGGGGTGCTGCTCGCCGCCCTCGCCCGGCGCCGAGCGCTCACCCTCCTCGCCGTCGTCGTCCTCGGCGCGGTCGGCTGGAGCTCCCTGCCCTACATGCCGCAGCTCGTCACGAGCTACGGCCTGCCCCTCACCCAGGTCAAGGTCCTCGCCTCCAACGTCGAGTTCGGGCAGGCCACCGGAGCGCTGATCGACACGATCCGGCGCGAGCGCCCCCAGCTCGTCTTCGTCTCCGAGTGCGACCGCGCGTGCGGACACGCCCTGACCACGGCCTTCGCCACCGAACTCCCCCATCACGCCTCGGTCGACGCCGAGGGCTCCGCCGGCTCCGTCCTCCTGAGCGCCTACCCGCTCGCCGACGAGGCGGTGATCCCGGCGGTGATGGGCATGCCGGGCGCCACCGCCGTGATCGCCGGAGTGCGCGTACGCCTCCAACTCGCCCACCCGATGCCGCCGGTGCCGGGCCGGACCGCGACGTGGAAGCGGGAGCTCGGCCTGATCGCGGACGCCGCCTCGACAGCGTTCCTGGACGGCACCGGCCCGGGGCGCGGCGGCCCTTCCCTGATCGCCGGGGACTTCAACGCCTCCCAGGACCACAGCGCCTTCCGCGCGATCCTGGACGCCGGACACCTCCAGGACGCCGCCCGGCTCGCGGACGAGAGCCGCACCCCGACCTGGCCGATGGAGGGCCCCCTGCCGCCGTTCGTCCAGATCGACCACGTCCTGGTCAGCGAGGACTTCAGCGTCCGGAGCCTCCGCTTCCTCGACCTCGCGGGCTCCGACCACCGGGCCGTCCTCACCGAGCTCGACCTGCGCGGAGAGCCTCGCTGAGGTCTCGACCTGCGCGTCGGGCGCTGATCGGCCACGCTGGAAGGCATGGACAACGAGGAGATCCTGGGCGACATCGGCGCCCTCGTCGAGGAGGAACGCGCGCTGCGGCAGCGCACGGGCGGCCTCCTCCCGGAGGAACGCGCCCGGCTCGCCGACCTGGAGGTCAGGCTCGACCAGTGCTGGGACCTGCTGCGCCAGCGCCGCGCGAAGAGCGAGTTCGGCGAGGACCCGGACACGGCGGCGGTCCGCCCGGCCTCGGAGGTCGAGGCGTACCGCAACTGACCCGCGCCTGACCGCAGCGGACACGCGACTGACCCGCATCTGACCGCGTGCGAGTCACCGTCACGCCGCTGAGCCACCTCTGGGCCGCCGCTGCCCCGAGTGCGCCCCGTGCGTCGCTCCAGGCACGGAGCTCACGATAAGGAACCCCACCCCACCATGGCGCCACCGATGGCGCCACTAGTGCCACGCGAGCACTCGCCATGGCGCCATCGATGTGCCATGATGGCGCCATTAGTGATGCGCGCCCATGGCCTCGCCGGCCGAGGGACGCGCGTTTCGGGGAGTGAGCCGGCGGAGGGGCGGGACCATGAAGACAGCAGGGCAGAGCCACGGGCGAACGGCACCCGGCGCCACCCCCGCCACCACGGCTCTCACCGCCGCCACCACCACGCCGCCCACCACCCCCACCACCCTCACCGCCCCCACACCCCCCTCCGCCCTCACCGCCTTCGCCCGCTTCGTGCTCTGCGGCGGCGGGGTGGGCGTCGCCTCCAGCTTCGCCGTGACGGGCCTCGCCTCCTGGATCCCCTGGTTCCTGGCCAACGCCCTCATAGCCGTGGCCTCCACACTCCTCTCCACCGAGCTGCACGCCCGCTTCACCTTCGGTAAGGGCGGGCGCGCCACCTGGCGCCAGCACGCGCAGTCGGCCGGGGCGGCCGGGGCCGCGTACGTGGTGACCTGCGCGGCGATGTTCCTGCTCCAGCAACTGGTGGCGGAGCCCGGTGCGATGCTCGGACAGGTCGTCTACCTGTCCGCCTCCGCGCTCGCCGGAGTCGCACGGTTCGCGGTGCTGCGCCTGGTCGTCTTCGCACGAACCCGCTCGCGGACGACGGCCGGCAACCGCACGACCGTGGCCCACGTCCCGGCCCGGACCAGGGTCCCGGCCCGGACCAGGGCCCAGGCCCAGGCCCACCGCGCCGAACTCTGCCGCGCCGCCTGACCTGCCCCGCCCCCCGGCCTCTTCACCCGCCCGCACCGCCCGGCCCCGAAGGGCGCGCCACACGTCGAGGGCCCGACCCGCGTACGCCGCGACGTAAGTTGGGGGACATGGCACGCCCCGCTCGGCCCGTACGGCTCTCCCCGCCCACCTGGCTCACGGCCGGGCTCAAGCCCGCCCCCACACCCATCCCCTGGGCCGCCGTCGTCCGCGCGTCCGTCGCGCTCTCCGCGCCGATCGCCGTCGGACTCGCCGTCGGGCAGCCGGTCTACGGCGCCCTCGTCTCCATGGGTGCCCTCTCCGGCGTCATCGGCGACACCGCCGACGCCTACCGGATGCGGATCTACAACATCGCGGTGCCGCAGCTCTTCGGCGCCCTCGGCGTCACCCTCGGCACCCTCGTCTTCGGCCACGGCTGGCTCGCCGTCGCCGTCGTCACCCTCGTCGCGCTCGTCTCCGGGATGATCTCGTCGATCGGCGCCGTCGCCTCCGTGTCGGGGCTCCTGCTGCTCCTCAACTGCGTGGTCGGCGCGGGCCTCCCCATGCCGGATCCGTGGTGGAAGGCGCCCCTCCTCCTCACCCTCGGCGGGCTGTTCGTCCTCGTCCTCACCCTGCTCGGCTGGCCCCTGCGCCGCGCCGCCCCCGAACGCGCCGCCGTCGCCGCCACCTACCGGGCCGTCGCCGACCTCTACGAGGCCACAGGCACCGCCACCGCCGCCGCCTACGACGAGCAGCGGCACGCCGTCACCGCCTCCCTCAACCAGTCCTACGACCTGATCCTCGCCCGCCGCGCCCGCCAGCACGGCCACGCACCGCACCTCGTCCGGCTGCTCTCCCAGCTCAACGTCCTCGTCCCGCTCCTGGAGGCCGCCCCCGCCGCCCACCTCCGGGCCCGGCGCTTCGGCCCGCTGCCCGACGCGATCCCCGCGGCCGTACGGGAACTGGCCGACGCCGTCGAGGAGGGCCGCACCGGCACCCCCGTCCTGGACCTGCCCACGCCCGAGCGGCCCGCCGAGAAGGCCGTCGACCACGCCCTGCGCCACGCGGCGGCCGTCGTCCACAAGACCGACCCCGGCCCTCCCCCAAGGTCTTCGACCAGGGGGGACCCCCACGTCGACGACCGGCTCGGCCGCCCCGCCGCGCTCCGCGTCCGGGCCCGCCGCGCCACCCGCGCCGTGATGCTCTCCGAGGCGTCCTGGCGGTACGGGCTGCGCCTCGCGCTCTGCATCGGCCTCGCCCAGGCCCTCGTCTCGCTGATCGCCGTCCCCCGCTCGTACTGGGTCGCGCTCACCGTCACCTTCGTCATGAAGCCCGACTTCGGCTCGGTCTTCTCCCGGGCCGTGCTCCGCGCCCTCGGCACCGCCGCCGGCCTCGTACTCGCCGCCCTCGTCCTCGCCGAGGTCCCGAGGGGCTGGTGGGACGTCCCGGTGATGGTGGCACTCGCGGCGCTGATCCCGGCCTTCTCGGCGAAGGGGTACGCCTTCCAGACGGCGGCCATCACGCCCGTCATCCTGCTGCTGTCCGACATGCTCAACCACCAGGGCTTCGACCTCGTCATGCCCCGCCTCTACGACTCGCTCATCGGCTGCGCGATCACCCTGGTCGCGGGCTACCTCCTCTGGCCCGAGTCCTGGCACACCCGCATCGGGGACCGGCTCGCGGACGCGGTCGCCGACACCGCCACGTACGTGGAACGCGCCTTCACGTCCGGCGCCACCCCCAAGGCCACCTCCGGCACCACGCCCAACCCCCCGTCCGGCACCGCGTCCGACCCCGCCCCCGACGTCGTGGCGGCCGACCGCACCGCCCGGCACAGGGCCCGGCGGAAGCTCTACCGGGATCTGTCGACCGTCCGCTCCGAGTTCCAGCGCGCGCTGACCGAACCGCCGCCCACCGGCCCCCGTGCCGCCGCCTGGTGGCCGCTCGTCGTCGCCGTCGAGCGGATCGTCGACGCGACGACCGCGGCCCGGATCCGCGTCGACCACGGCGCCCCGGCACCCGACCCGGCCGAGGTCGCGGCAGTGGAGCGGGAGTTGCGCGAGCTGTCCGAAGGACTGCGCTACACCGACACGCTCGTGGAGGTCCGCGCGGAGCTCCCCGGCGACGAGAACGGAGTCCTCGCACCCCTCCGCCAGGAGGTCCGCGCGGCCCGTGCCATCGCCGGTCCCGACCTGCGGTAAACCTTCCCCGAGGGGCGTACGGAAGGACTTACCGGCGGTCACGGAACGGAACCCTCCCCACCGCCGTTACCGAAGGCCATCCGGGCGACTACGATGCGCTCGATCTCCCCGAGATTCACCGACACGCACAGCGATTCACCGTGATCCGTGCCCCCCGTCGTCGCGCAACCGCCCCGGCGGACGGGCCACTTCGCCCTGCCACGCCCCACGCGCCCCGAGGACTCCGCCATGCGCACCACCCACAACAGAGGGCTCCAGCCCAATGTCCTCGGCACGTTCGACACGATCGTGATGGCCGTGGCGGGCAGCGCGCCCGCCTACTCGCTGGCCGCGACCACCGCCGTGCTCTTCGGCGCGGTCGGCTTCGCCGGACCCGCCGCCCTGCTCTACTGCGCGATACCGATGCTCGGCATCGTCCTCGCCTACGCCCGCCTCGGCCGCATCGACGTCAACGCCGGCGCCGGCTACTCCTGGGTGGGCCGCACCCTCCACCCCTTCCTCGGCTTCCTCTCCGGCTGGGCGCTCGTCTTCGCCGCCACCGTCTTCATGGTGGCGGGCTCGCTGCCCGCCGGCTCCCTCACGCTCTCCCTGATCGACCCGGACCTCGCGAACGACACCCCGCTCGCGGCGGCCGTCGGCGCCGGCTGGTTCCTGATGATGCTGCTCGTCGTCCTGGGCGGCGCGCGCCTCACCGTGCGGGCGCAACTCGTCATGTCGGGCGTCGAGATGCTGATCCTCATCGGCTTCGTCCTCGCGGCCGTCCTGCACCGGGGACGGGCCACCGCCTTCGACTGGTCGTGGTTCGGCCTCACCCAGTTCGACGGCCCCCAGGGCTTCGCCGCGGGCGCGCTCATCGCCGCCTTCTACTACTGGGGCTGGGACGTCACCAGCAACCTCAGCGAGGAGACCCGCAACAGCCGCCGCACGGCGGGACTGGCCGCGCTCGTCGGCGTCGGCTTCGTCTTCGTCCTCTTCGAGGCCTTCACCGTCGCCGTGAACGTCCTGCTGACCACCGAGGAGATCCGCACCGCGGGACCCAACGTCCTCGCCGTCCTCGGCCAGGAGATCTGGCCGGGCATCGGCGGCAAACTCCTCGTCGTGGCCGTCGTCCTGTCGACCGTCGCCACCCTGGAGACCACCCTCCTCCAGGTCACCCGCTCGCTCTTCGCGATGGGCCGCGACCGGACCCTGCCCGCCGCGCTCGGCACCGTGCACCGCCGCTGGAACACCCCGTGGGTCGCGATCGCCGCCGTCGGCGGCGCCGCGCTCCTCATGTTCGCCGCCGCGGCGGCCGCCGAGTCCGTCCAGCTGATCCTCAGCGACGCCGTCGCCGCGATCGGCCTCCAGATCGCCTTCTACTACGGCCTCGCGGGCATCGCCGCCGTCGTCGCGTACAAGTCGCTCCTGCTGCGCTCCGTACGGAACTTCGTTCTGGGCGGGCTGTGGCCGCTGCTCGGCTCCGGCTTCATGCTCTGGTGCTTCGTCGAGTCCCTCGGCGAGCTCTCCACGACCGCCCTCACCATCGGCATCGGCGGACTGCTCCTCGGCATCGTCCCGCTGCTCGTGTACTGGCGGAAGGGCAGCGACTACTACCGTCCGGCCCGCCTGGACGCCGTCCGCGCGCTCGCCGCCACCGAGGACTCCGGCCCGGCCACCCCGCGCGCTCGCTCCGGAACCCACGACAAGAGCTACGCCACCGACTTCTGAGACCCGCCCGACCCCCTGAGACACCCGGGACGCCTGCCGGCTGCCGACCCGAAGGAGGCCCCATGGCCGTACGCCGCCGCTCCGTGCGCACGGCGCGCGCGGAACGCTTCGCGCCCGACTTCGACCCGGACTTCGACGACCGCGCGCTCACCGAGGCGCGCCACGACATCGTCATCGGCCGCTGGCAGGGGGTCCGCGACCTGCTCGCGGCGACCGGCGACGACTGGGCACGCCGTACGCACCGGCTGCGGCTCCTCTCGCACGCCGCCGCCGGCAGCTCCACCGTCGAGACCTGGCGGGCGGCCGAGCCCGGCAACCCCGACGCCGCCGTGCTGCGGGCCGCGACCGAGGTCGTCCGGGTCTTCGACGCGGCCATCGCGGCCGGCCGGGGGGCCGCCGTGGACCGGGGCCGGATCGACGCCGCCGTCGACACCTGCCGGCTGGCGGCCGAGACGGCACCGGCCGACCCCATGCCCTGGGTGTCACTGCTCTCGGTGGCCCGGCTCTACGAGGGCGGGGTGGCGCGCCGCGAACTGCGTCACTGGTTCGACGAGTTGCGTCGCCGCGACCCGTACAACACCGAGGGGCACATCCAGGTGCTGCGCTACTGGTCGGCACGGTGGCACGGCACGCACGGCAGCATGTACGACTTCGCCCGCGACGCGGCGGGCGTGGCCCCGCCCGGGTCGCCGCTGCCGGTCCTGGTGCAGGTGGCCCGGGTCGAGGAGTACCGCTACATCGCGGACGGGGCACTCGGCCGGGGCCCGGTACGGGGCTTCGACCAGCACTGGAAGCACGAGCTGGCGGTGACGGAACTGCGCCGCACGTACGCGCGGTGGATCGGCGGCCGGGACCCGGAGCGTCCGGTGGCGCCGGAGGAGGTCGGCGACCTCAACTTCCTCGCTCACGCGGCCTGCTACGCGGGCCAGGTGGAGATCGCGCGGGCGATGCTCGGGATGCTCGGCACGCGGGCGGCGTGGGTGCCGTGGGCGTACACGGGGGACCCGGAGGAGCAGTTCGTGAGGTTCAGGGAGGGCCTGGGAGTGGAGTAGGAGGAACCCTCGCTCCACTCCACCCCCGGACCCGTCCCGGCGTCACTCGGACGCGGACGCGTCAAACGCCGACGTCATCGGACGCGGACGCGTCAAACGCCGACGTCATCGGACGCGGACGCGTCAAACGCCGACGTCATCGGACGCGGGCGCCATCAGACGCCGATCATCAGACGCCGATGTCGCGGCCGTCCGTGCGCCAGACGGCGACGACCGACGGGCGGACGATCTTTCCGGGCCCGTCGGGCCACTGCGACTTCGGGTTCTCGACGGACGCGCCGTCGATCTCGCCCGGGTGCTGCACGGCGACCAGGACGCGGCGGTCCTGGATGATCGGGCCGCAGGTCTCGGCGCCCGCCGGCACGGTCAGGAACTGCTTGAGCTCACCGCGACGCTCACCGTGGGTGGCGACGCCGAACAGGCCGTCGTGCGAGCCGAGCTGGTTGCCGTCCGTGGAGATCCACAGGTTGCCGTGCGGGTCGAAGGCGACGTTGTCGGGGCAGGAGATCGGGGAGACCTTCTCCTTGGGGAAGCCTGCGAAGTAGGTGGCCGGGTCGTTCGGGTCGCCGGCGACGAGGAAGAGACGCCAGGCGAAGCCGTCGGCGGCCGGGTCGTCCCAGTGCTCGGCGAGCTCCAGGATCTGTCCGTGCTTGTTGGCGTTGCGCGGGTTGGCCTCGTCGGCGGGGGCCTTGCCCGCCTTGCCGCGGTCCTTGTTGTTGGTGAGGGCGACGTAGACGCGGCCGGAGCGCGGGGACGGCTCGACGTCCTCGGGCCGGTCCATCTTCGTGGCGCCGACCTTGTCACCGGCGAGGCGGGTGAAGACGAAGACCTCGTCGGCGGTCATGCCGGGCACGTGCGAGACGGCTCCGTCGGGACCGGCGGTGGCGAGCGGGATCCACTGGCCGGAGCCGTCGAACTCGCCGTCGTCGGGGAGCTTGCCGGTGCCGTCGATCTCGGCGGCCGGGGAGTCGCCGGTCAGCCTGGCGACGTACAGCGTGCCCTCGTCGAGAAGCGTGAGGTTGTGCTCGCGGGCGACCCGCGAGTTCCCCTTCTTCATCCGCTTGCTCGACACGAACTTGTAGAAGTAGTCGAAGCGCTCGTCGTCGCCCATGTAGACGACCGGGCGGCCGTCCTCGGTGAGACGGGGCTGCGCGGCCTCGTGCTTGAAGCGGCCGAGCGCGGTGCGCTTGCGGGGCGTGGACTCCGGGTCGTACGGATCGAGCTCGACGACCCAGCCCTGACGGTGCACCTCGTTGGGCTCCTGACGGAGGTCGAAGCGCTGGTCGAACCGCTCCCACTTCCGCTCGGAGGCGCCGGTCCCGACCCCGTACCGCTTGTCGGTGGCGGAGCTTCCGTACGCGAAGTACTGGTTGAAGTTCTCCTCGCCGTGGAGGGTGGTGCCCCACGGGGTGGTGCCGCCGGCGCAGTTGTTGAGCGTGCCGAGGACGATACGGCCGGACGGATCGGCGCTCGTCTTCACCAGGTCGCTGCCGGCGGCGGGGCCGGTCAGCTCGAACTCGCTGGTGGTGTGCAGCCGCCGGTTGAGGTGGTGGCGGGTGACGGGCGTCAGCTTGCCGGAGCGGTGCTCCTCCTGGACGACGACGACCGACAGGCCGTGCGCGGCCCAGGCGATCTCGACCTGCTCGCGGGTCGGGTTCTCGGCGTCGTACCCACGGAACATGAGCACCTCGTCGGTGTACTCGTGGTTGGCGACGAGGACCTGACGGTGGTGCTCCCCGCGCAGCGGCAGCAGGGAGAGGAAGTCGTTGTTGTAACCGAACTGCCCGGCCTGGGCCTTCGCGGTCTGCTTCTCCGAGTCGAAGGCGGGCGTGCCGCGGAGGATGGGCTCGCCCCAGCGGATGACCACGTTCTGGGCGTAACCGGCGGGCACGGTGACCTGGTCGGCGGTGTTGGGCGCGACGGCGGCGAACCGGAGACCGCGGGCGCCGTCGGAGCGTCCCGGCTTCCGGTCCTTCTCCGGCAGGGCGACGGCGTCCGGGGCGCTGCCGAGGACGACGGCGCCGCCGGCGGCGGAGGCGACGGTCACGACGGCGGCGGCGCGGAGAGCCGAACGACGGGAGAGCACACCGGCTATGACGTCGCCGACGTACTCGTTGTCGCTGGTGTTGGGCACCTCGTGGAAGCAGGCGTCACCACACCGGAAACGGCAGGTGAGAGCGGAACGGCCGCCTCCGTGGGGGTTCATGCTCAGCAGCGGCAGCAGTTTGCGCACTTCGTCCTCCTACGGCGCACACTGCGCCGACATCCTGTCGGGAATCCTTCGGCGGCGACGCTATGTGCGTAGATCTGCACAGGAGCGGCGCCGGAGTGAACGCCGAATGAATGCACGGCATCCGGAGGCGACCGGGTCACGGAGGACGGAGGGGGTGGCCGCTAACCTTACGTGTCCGCCCTGGCCAGGGATGAACGTCCCGAAACGCCCAGTACGGACATTCACACTGCACCCACTCATGCGAAAGGGTTCGCCCATGGGTATTCGGAGCATGCTGCGCAAGGTATTCGGCCGGGACCGCGAGGACACCCCGGCGGCCTCCGTCCCGCCCCAGACGCGTGAGGCCTCGTCGACGTCCGCGGACACGTCCGCGTCCGCGTCGGCGTCCACGGCCCCGTCTTCGTCCTCCGCGACGGCGACGGCCCCGTTGACGGCTACGGACACGGCCACGGACACCGAGGAAGCCGCGGCCCGCCGGGCAGCGGACGACCTGGTGGCGGCGTCGTTCGACAACCCGCAGGTGCCGAAGGCACGGAGCGGGGGGACGGCGGAGACGTCGGAGGCGTCGGAGGCGTCGGAGACGGCTGCGGTCGAGGCGTCGGAGACGGCGGCGGAGGCGGAGGCGGCGGTCGCTACGGCCGAGGCGCCGGAGGCGGAGGCGGAAGCGGAAGCGGAAGCGGAGGCGGAAGCGGAGGCGGAAGCGGAGGCGGAGGCGTCCGCCGACGCGGGCGAGACGGCGGAGCCGTCAGCCGCCGCCACGGACGAGGCCGCAGAGCCGGCCGCCGCTGAGGCCGAGGTGCGGACGGAATCGGAGACGGCTGCCGCCGAGGCGTCCGCTGAGGCCGAGGCCGGGGAGCAGACGGAGTCGGAGACGGCGACTGCCGAGGCGACCGTCGACGCGGACGAGGCTGCAGAGCCGGCCGCCGCCGCTGAGGCCGAGGCCGAGGCCGAAGAGCGAGCGGAGCCGGAGACGGCGACCGTCGACGCGGACGAGGCTGCGGAGCCCGCCGCCGCTGAGGCTGAGGCCGAGGCGTCTGGCACCACGGCCGAGACCGAGACCACCGAACCGGCCGCGCCCGACGCGGAGTCGGCGACGGCGACCGCCGAGGCGTCCGCCGACGCGGACGAGGCTGCGGAGCCCGCCGACGCCGAGGCCGAGGAGCGAACCGAGTCGGAGACGGCTGCTGCCGAGGCGTCCGTCGACGCGGACGAGGCTGCGGAGCCCGCCGCCGTTGAGGCTGAGGCCGAGGCGTCTGCCGCCAAGGACGAGACCGAGACCACCGAACCGGCCGTGTCCGAGGCGGAGTCGGCGACGGCGACGGCGACGGCGACGGCGACGGCGACGGCGACGGCCGAAGGGTCCGCCACCGCGACGGCGGAGCCGGAGGCGGAGCCGGTCGCCCCGGCGGAGCCGGAGGGGGCCGTCGCCGCCGAGGCGACCGAGACCCCGGCGGAGCCGGAGGCGGCGACCGCCGAAGGGTCCGCGATGGCGGAGCCGGAGGCGGAGCTGGTCGCCTCGGCGGAGCCGGAGGCGGCGGAGGCCGTCGCCGAAGCCGCTCCGCAGGAGCAGGCGCCCGAGCCGGTCGCCGCCGCCGCTCCGCAGGAGCAGGAGAGCCCGGCGGAGCCGGAGGGGGTGGTCGGCGAAGCCGACACCGGCACCGACACCGACACCGACACGGACGTCGCCGCGCCCGCCCGGTCCCTCGCCGACGTGAAGGCCGTCGCCCCGCACCTCGCCGACGCCTACAAGGCCGCCGGCGCCGTGCTGGAGAAGCAGGGGCTCACCGGGGCGCGGGCCGCCGTGTACCTCGTGGTGGACCGTTCCGGTTCGATGCGCGGGTACTTCAAGGACGGCTCCGTGCAGCGTCTCGCCGAGCAGACCGTCGCGCTCGCCGCGCACCTGGACGAGACCGCGACCGTCACGACCGTGTTCTTCTCCACGGACATCGACGGCACCGTCGAGCTCGCCCCCGCCGACCTCACGCCCACCCGCGTCGAGGAGATCAACGGCACGCTCGGCCGCCTGGGCCGCACCAACTACCACCGCGCGGTGGAGGAGGTCCTCGCCCACCACGAGAAGGCCGACCCGAAGCGCCCCGCCCTGGTCGTCTTCCAGACCGACGGCGCGCCCGAGTCGAAGACGGCGGCCACGCAGGCGCTGGCCGAGGCGGCGGACCGTCCGCTGCACTGGCGGTTCGTGGCCTGGGGCGAGGAGGACAACAAGGCCTTCGACTACCTCCGGAAGCTCGACGGCACGCCCCGTACCGCCGCGTACTTCCCCGGCGCGACCCCGGTCGAGACGGCGCACCCGGCGTTCTACGGCGGTCTGCTCGACGGCCTGAAGTTCTAGAAGGTGGCAGTGGTGACGGTGACCGGCAGGGTCACCGTCACCACCAGCCCGCCGCCCTCCTCGGCGCCCCGCGCCACGGCCCGCACGGTTCCGCCGTGGGCGAGGGCGATGGACCGGACGATGGAGAGGCCGAGCCCCGCGCCCGGCCCCATGCGGTCCCGCCCCTCGCCGCGCCGGAAGGGCTCGAAGAGCCCGGCGACCTGGTCCGGTGGGACGACGGGCCCGGTGTTGACGACGGTCAGCACCCCGCCCTCGACCCGTACGTCGACCACTCCGCCCGGCACACCCCCCAACACACCCCCCGGCACGTTGTACGCGACCGCGTTCGCGACGAGGTTCCGGACGAGCTGCCCGAGCAGCACCCGGCTCCCCCGGACGACCCCGCCGCCCACGACGCACACGTCCTCGTACTCCTCCGCGACGACCTCCCCCAGCGGCACGTCCTCCCGCTCCGCGAGGCCTCGCTCGCTCCGGGCGAGGAGGAGGAGCCCGTCGATGAGGCGTTCGCTGCGACGGTTGGTGTCGAGCAGCAGCTGCCGCACCTCGCAGTCGTCGTCTAGCCCCAACGCCGTTCAGTTAAGGGTGGGGGTTGTTCGTCAAGGCCGGTGAACGAGGCAGCGGAGCTGCTGTAGAAGAGGGTTGTCCTCCAAGACATCCT
>NZ_JBSGTX010000026.1:60023-103309 GCF_053607625.1 Streptomyces sp. NPDC055103 | reverse complement strand
AATCCACACCGAACCCGGAAGGCCCTCACCCGTTCAAGCAGTCTCAGCCGAGACCTGCATCACCCGTCCACAACCTCCCGGGGCAATACACCTAGCCGGCCAGGCAGGACGGGCCGAGCAGGACCTTCAGGTCGCCGAAGAGCGCCGGGTCGGCCGTCACCCGGTGCCGGTCGAGCCGGAGGACGGTCGTGGTCCGGGGGCCCTGGAGCTTGATCCGTACCTCGGTGTTGCCCTTGTGGCTCTTGAGGATCTCGCCGAGCCTGCTGACCATCGGCGGGGTCACCTTCACCGTCGGGATGGTGAGGATCACCGGCGCGTTGGTCCCGGCGTTCGACAGGTCGGGGACCATCAGCTCCATGGCGACGAGGCGGGGGATGTCCTCCCGCTTGTCGAGCCGGCCCTTCACGAAGACGACCGTGTCCTCGACGAGCTGGGTGGAGACCAGCTGGTAGGTGGCCGGGAAGAACATGCACTCGATGGAGCCGGCGAGGTCCTCGACGGTGGCGATCGCCCAGGCGTTGCCCTGCTTGGTCATCTTGCGCTGGAGGCCCGAGATGATGCCGCCGATGGTGACGACCGCGCCGTCGCTGTGCTCGCCGCCGGTGAGCTGCGAGATGGCCGCGTCCGTCTTGTCGGACAGGACGTGCTCGATGCCGAAGAGCGGGTGGTCGGAGACGTAGAGGCCGAGCATCTCGCGCTCCTGGGCGAGCAGGTACGACTTCTCCCACTCGACGTCGGAGAACTCGACGTCCAGACCGAAGCCGGGCTCGTCGCTCGTCTCCTCGCCCATGCCGCCGAAGAGGTCGAACTGTCCCTCGGCCTCCTTGCGCTTGACCGCCACCACGTTGTCGATCATCGGTTCGTGGTGGGCGACCATGCCCTTGCGGGTGTGGCCCATCTCGTCGAAGGCGCCGGCCTTGATCAGCGACTCGATGGTCCGCTTGTTGCAGACGACGGCCTCGACCTTGTCGAGGAAGTCGGGGAAGGTGCTGTACTTCCCCTTCGCCTTGCGCGACTTGATGATCGACTCGACGACGTTGGTGCCGACGTTCCGCACGGCGGAGAGACCGAAGAGGATCACGTCGTCGCCCTGGGCGGCGAAGTTCGACTCGGACTCGTTCACGTTCGGCGGGAGGACCTTGATGCCCATGCGGCGGCACTCGTTGAGGTAGACCGCGGACTTGTCCTTGTCGTCCTTGACCGAGGTGAGCAGACCGGCCATGTACTCGGCGGGGTAGTTCGCCTTGAGGTAGGCGGTCCAGTAGGAGACCAGGCCGTACGCGGCGGAGTGCGCCTTGTTGAAGGCGTAGCCGGCGAAGGGGACCAGGACGTCCCAGAGGGCCTTGATCGCCTCGTCGCTGTAGCCGTTCTTCTTCGCGCCCTCCTGGAAGATGACGAAGTTCTTCGCCAGCTCCTCGGGCTTCTTCTTGCCCATCACGCGGCGCAGGATGTCGGCCTCGCCGAGCGAGTACCCGGCGATGATCTGGGCGGCCTTCTGCACCTGCTCCTGGTACACGATCAGGCCGTAGGTGACCGCGAGCACCTCTTCGAGCGGCTTCTCCAGCTCGGGGTGGATCGGGGTGATCTCCTGCTGCTTGTTCTTGCGCAGGGCGTAGTTCGTGTGCGAGTTCATGCCCATCGGGCCCGGCCGGTACAGGGCCGAGACGGCGGAGATGTCCTCGAAGTTGTCGGGCTTCATCAGCCGGAGCAGCGAGCGCATGGGGCCGCCGTCGAACTGGAAGACACCGAGCGTGTCACCGCGGCAGAGCAGTTCGTACGTCTTGGGGTCGTCCAGCGGGAGGGCCAGCAGGTCGAGCTCGATGCCCTTGTTGGCCTTCACCATCTTGACGGCGTCGTCCATGATCGTGAGGTTCCTGAGGCCCAGGAAGTCCATCTTGATCAGGCCGAGCGACTCGCACTGCGGGTAGTCCCACTGCGTGATGGTCACGCCGTCCGTGTGCCGCACCCAGATCGGCGCGTGCTCGACGATCGGCTCGCTGGACATGATCACGCCGGCCGCGTGCACGCCCATCTGCCGGACCAGGCCCTCGACGCCGCGGGCGGTGTCGATGACCTTCTTGACGTCCGGCTCGTTCTCGTACATCGCGCGGATCTCGCCGGCCTCGCTGTAGCGCGGGTGCGAGGGGTCGGTGATGCCGTTGAGGTCGATGCCCTTGCCGAGGACGTCGGCGGGCATGGCCTTGGTGAGCCGGTCGCCCATGGCGTAGGGGTAGCCGAGGACGCGCGCGGAGTCCTTGATGGCGTTCTTCGCCTTGATCTTGCCGTAGGTGCCGATCATGGCGACCTTGTCCGAGCCGTACTTCTCCGTCACGTACCGGATCACCTCGACGCGCCGGCGCTCGTCGAAGTCGATGTCGACATCGGGCATGGAGACGCGCTCGGGGTTGAGGAAGCGCTCGAAGATCAGTCCGTGCGGGATCGGGTCGAGGTCGGTGATGCCCATGGCGTACGCGACGATCGAGCCGGCCGCGGAGCCTCGGCCGGGGCCCACGGCGATGCCCTGCTTCTTCGCCCACATGATGAAGTCGGCGACGACGAGGAAGTAGCCGGGGAAGCCCATCGAGATGATCGTGTCCATCTCGTACTCGACCTGCTTCATGCGGTCCTCGGGGATGCCCCCGGGGAAGCGGCGGTGCATGCCGCGCATGGTCTCCTCGCGGAACCACGTGGTGTCGGTGTACCCCTCCGGGATGTCGAACTTCGGCATGAGGTTCTTCTCGACGAACATGCCGTCGGTGGAGACCTGCTCGGCGACGAGGAGGGTGTTGCGGCAGCCCTCCTGCCAGGCGTCCGAGGAGTCGATGGCGTACATCTCGTCCGTGGACTTGAGGTAGTAGCCGGTGCCGTCGAAGCGGAAGCGGTCCGGGTCGGAGAGGTTCTTGCCGGTCTGGATGCACAGCAGGGCGTCGTGCGCGGTCGACTCGTGCGCGTACGTGTAGTGCGAGTCGTTGGTGACGAGCGGCGGGATGCCGAGCTTCTTGCCGATCTCCAGGAGTCCGTCGCGGACCCGGCGCTCGATCTCGATGCCGTGGTCCATCAGCTCCAGGAAGTACCGCTCCTTGCCGAAGATGTCCTGGTACTCGGAGGCGGCCTTCAGGGCCTCGTCGAACTGGCCGAGGCGGAGCCGGGTCTGCAGCTCGCCGGAGGGGCAGCCGGTGGAGGCGATGAGCCCCTCGGACCACTTGGAGATGGTCTCCTTGTCCATCCGGGGCCACTTCTGCAGCCAGCCCTCGGCGTACGCGTCGGAGGAGAGCTTGAAGAGGTTGTGCAGTCCGGTGGCGTTGGCCGCCCAGATCGTCTTGTGGGTGTAACCGCCGGAGCCGGAGACGTCGTCCCGCTTCTGGTGCGGCTGGCCCCACTGGATCTTGCGCTTGTTGCGCCGGGACTCGGGCGCGACGTACGCCTCGATGCCGATGATCGGGGTCACCCCCGCCTTCTTCGCCGAGTGGAAGAAGTCGTACGCCCCGTGGAGGTTGCCGTGGTCGGACATGGCGATATGGGTCATGCCCATCTCGTTGCACGCGTTGAACATGTCCTTGAGCCGCGCGGCACCGTCCAGCAGCGAGTACTGGGTGTGGACGTGGAGGTGCGTGAAGGGCGGCTTGGTCACGGCGGGAGGCCTCCGAAAACACTGAGAGACAGGCTGCGGGCAGTCTGGGGGGACAGCGTGGAAGTCTACGTCTCCGCACTGACAGACGACGGGCACTCGGGGCTAGGGTCGCCCGTTGAGAGACACAGAACACCTGTCCCTTTTGTCATGACCAGTCTTACGCATGTCCGGTACCAGGAGGCACCTCGAATGTCGGTCCCCCAGCCCACCGTCGCGGAGCGCGGTGAGCACATCCTCGCCGTCTTCGAGACCGCCTTCGGCGAGCTCCTCGCCGCCGACCCCGCGGCCTTCCGCGTCAAGTTCCGGAAGATGGCCGGCTCCGCCTTCGCCTTCTACCGGGGGACGGCCTGCCTCTTCTACGCGGACCTGGAGAAGGAGATCGCCGGGCGGGTGGGCGGGAGCGCAGGTGCCGGCCCCTACCTGGACGAGCGCACCGGCCGGGTCTGGATCCACGGCGATCTGCACGCCGAGAACTTCGGCACGTACATGGACGCCAACGGCCGGCTGGTCTTCAACGTCAACGACTTCGACGAGGCGTACGTGGGGCCCTTCACCTGGGACCTCAAGCGCCTGGCCGCCTCGCTCGCCCTGATCGGCTACGCCAAGGCCCTCAGTGACGAGCAGATCACCGCGGGGGTACGGATCTGCGCCGCCGCCTACCGCGAGCGGATCCACGCGCTGGCGACCGGCGCCGACAAGGACGACGTGCCGCCGTTCACCCTGCAGACCGCCGACGGCGCGCTGCTCGCCGCGCTGCGCGCCGCCCGGGCGAAGACCCGCTTCGGGCTGCTCGACTCGATGACGGAGATCCGCCAGTTCGAGCGCCGCTTCGCGAGCGGCGGGGGCGCGATCGACCTGGACGCGGCCACCCGCTACAAGGTCCTGGCCGCCTTCGACGGCTACCTGGAGACCCTGCCGGAGTCCAGCCTGGTCCGCCCCGACTCGTACCGGGTGAAGGACGTCGTGGGCCGGCGCGGGATCGGCATCGGCTCGGCCGGTCTCCCTTCGTACAACATCCTTCTGGAGGGGCACAGCGACGCCCTGGAGAACGACGTCGTGATCTACCTGAAGCAGGCGCAGACCCCGGCGGTCTCCCGCCATGTCATGGACCCGGCGGTACGGGAGTACTTCCGGCACGAGGGCCACCGCACCGTGATCTCCCAGCGGGCTCTCCAGGCGCACGCCGACCCGTGGCTCGGCTGGGCGGAGCTCGACGGCGCCGGGCAGCTGGTCGCCGAGGTCTCGCCGTACGCGGTGGACCTGGACTGGTCGGACATCGACGACCTCGAAGAGATCGCGGCGACCGTCGCGGACCTGGGCCGGGCGACGGCGACCATGCACGCGGCGGCGGACGAGTCCAGCGGGCAGTCGCTGGTGCCGTTCTCGACGGAGCGGGCCATCGACGCGGCGATCGCCGCCGACGAGGAGGGCTTCGCCGACCTCCTGGTCGACTTCGCGCACTCCTACGGGGCCCGGGCGCGGGCCGACCACCAGATCTTCGTGGACCTCTTCCGCAACGGCCGGATCCCGGGGCTGTAGCCAGGAGGGTCCGGCGGGTCCCGCGGGGCGGTTCACAGCCTTCCTTTAGGGACCTCTTACGGCTCGACATGGCACACTCCACGACGATGGACATGGCAGGGACGCAGCTGAGAGCGCTGCGGGCGGCGTTCTTCACGGCACTGGTCGTGACGCTGTCCGTGGCGTCCCACGTGCTGCTCTCCGGCGTGCCGCTGCCGCTGGGGACGGTCGTCCCGGTCGCGGCCGGCACGTTCGCCGTCGCGTACGCGCTGGCCGGCCGCGAGCGCGGCTTCGGCCCGATCGCCGGGCTCCTCGTCCCGCTGGAACTGGCGGCCGACACCCTCTTCACCAGCGGTCAGGTGGTCTGTTACGGCGCCGCCGGGGGCCCGGTCGCCGGTTCGCTGCGCGCGGTCGGCGTCGACGTCTTCTGCGGCGGCGCGGTGGGTGCGCCGCTGCCGGGCGTGACCGCCCCCGGGAGCGGGAGCGCGGCCGCCCTGCTCGACTCCCCCGACCCGGCGCTGCCGTGGCTGCTGCTCCTGGCGCACATCGGCGTCGGGCTCGCGGCGGCGTGGTGGCTGCGCGGCGGGGAGCGGGCGCTCGCCCGGCTGCTCGGCGCGGTGGCGGCCTTCTCGTTCCGGCCGCTGCTGCTCGTCGCGGCCTTCTTCCGCGGTGGGGGTACGGCGCGGGGCCGGGCGACCCGGCCCGCGGGACGGCCCAGGACCTCCCGTATCCGTCTCCTCGTGCACTCCGTAGGGCGGCGGGGGCCGCCGTTCCCGGACTTCGCTCTCGTCTGAGCGACGCCGGTACAGCGGTTCCCCCTTCTCTTCCTCACCCCCTCACGGAGATCACGATCATGAGCGCACGCAACAGCCAGTCCAACAAGGCCGCCGCCCGCGAGCGGCTGCGCGTCGAGCGCGAGCGCCAGGCGAAGAAGGACCGGGCCCGCCGACAGCTCGTCGTCGGCGTCTCGGCCGTGGCCGTCCTGGCCGCCGCCGGAGGCATCGGCTACGCGGTCGTGCAGTCCAACAAGCCGACCCAGTGGGAGGCGGCGGCGGACGCGAAGACCGTGACGGCGCCGAAGAACACCTCGGGCACGAACGGCACGACGGTCGTCATCGGCAAGGCGTCCGCGAAGAAGACCCTGGAGCTGTACGAGGACTCGCGCTGCCCGGTCTGCGCGACCTTCGAGCAGGGCGTGGGCTCGACGATCGAGAAGGACGTCGAGTCCGGCAAGTACAAGATCAAGTACGTCGGTGCCACCTTCATCGACGACGGCGTCCCGGGCGAGGGCTCGAAGAACGCCCTCTCGGCGCTGGGCGCGGCTCTGAACGTGAGCCCCGAGGCCTTCATGAAGTACAAGGCGGCGCTCTACTCGACGGACTTCCACCCGGAGGAGAACCAGGACAAGTTCGCCAAGGACTCGTACCTCCTGGAGGTCGCGGACTCGGTCCCGGCCCTCAAGAGCAACGCCGAGTTCAAGAAGAACGTCGAGAGCGGCACCTTCGACGCCTGGGCGATGAAGATGTCCGAGGCCTTCGACAAGAGCGGCGTGACGGGTACGCCGACGCTGAAGATGAACGGCAAGCCGGTCACGGCGCAGGGCTCCGACAGCCCGCCGATGACGGCCGATCAGTTCACCACGGCGATCGACGCGGCCCTCAAGGCCTGACGCCCGCGCCTCTTCCGCCCGATCGATTCGAGCCGACGTCGACCCGGCCCCGGCCCCCCGAAGGTCCGGGGCCGGCGACGTACGGGCGACAAGTCGACGAACTTCCGGAATTCGCCTGCCCAAGCGCCCTACCCGTCAGTAATCTGACTGGCCGTGACCAGTCAGTTCATATCCTCCGCCCCCAGCCGGCGCACGGTCGTCAAGGCCGCCGCCGTCACCGCCGTCGCCGCGCCCACGCTCCTCGGCGCCGCCTCCCCCGCCCTCGCGGACACCGGGACACCCGCCTTCCTCCACGGCGTCGCCTCCGGCGACCCACTGCCCGACGGCGTCCTCCTCTGGACGCGCGTCACCCCCTCCCCCGAGGCCGTGCCCGGATCCGGGATCGGCCCGGACGTCGCGGTGGGCTGGGAGCTCGCCGAGGACCGCGGCTTCTCCCGGATCGTCGCCGCCGGTTCGACCACGGCGAACGCGTCCTCCGACCACACGGTGAAGGCCGACGTGCGGGGCCTGCGCCCGGCGACCGCATACTGGTTCCGCTTCACCGCGGGCGAGGCCGTCTCGCCGGCCGCCCGCACCAGGACCGCGCCGGCCGTCGACGCCGCCGCCCCCGGGGTCCGCTTCGGCGTGGTCTCCTGCGCGAACTGGGAGGCCGGCCACTTCTCCGCGTACCGCCACCTCGCGGGCCGCGCCGACCTGGACGCCGTCCTCCATCTCGGCGACTACGTCTACGAGTACGCCGCCGGGGTCTACCCGGAGGCGCAGTACACCGTCCGGCGGCACGAGCCGCGCCACGAGATCGTCTCCCTGGCCGACTACCGCACCCGGCACGGGCACTACAAGACGGACCCTGACCTCCAGGCGCTGCACGCCGCCCACCCCGTGATCGCCATCTGGGACGACCACGAGTTCGCCAACGACGCCTGGACGGGCGGGGCCGAGAACCACACCCCCGGCGCCGAGGGCGAGTGGGCGGCCCGGGTGGCCGCCGCCAAGCAGGCGTACTTCGAGTGGATGCCGGTCCGCGCCTCCACCGAGGGCACGGTCTTCCGGCGGCTGCGCTTCGGCAGGCTGGCCGATCTGCACCTGCTCGACCTGCGGACGTTCCGCTCCGCCCCGGCGAAGACGGGCAGCGGCACGGTCGACGACCCGGAGCGGACGATCACCGGCCGCGCCCAGCTGGACTGGCTCAAGGCCGGTCTCGCCGGCTCGGACGCGACCTGGCAGCTGGTCGGCACCTCGGTGATGATCTCGCCGGTCGCCTTCGGCGCCCTGCCCGCCCACCTCCTGGAGCCGCTCGCCGAGCTGATGGGCCTGCCCAAGGAGGGGCTCGCGGTCAACGTCGACCAGTGGGACGGGTTCACCGACGACCGGCGGGAACTGATCGCCCACCTGACCTCGCGGGCCATCCGCAACACGGTCTTCCTGACCGGCGACATCCACATGGCCTGGGCCAACGACGTACCGGTGAAGGCGGCGACCTACCCGCTGTCGGCCTCGGCGGCCACCGAGTTCGTCGTCACCTCGGTGACCTCGGACAACCTGGACGACCTGCTGCACGTGGCCCCGGGGACGGTCTCGCTCGTGGCCGCGGGCGCCGTGAAGGCGGCCAACCGCCATGTGAAGTGGGTGGACATGGACCACCACGGCTACGGCGTGCTGGACGTGACCTCCGAGCACTCGCAGATGGACTACTACACGGTCTCGGACAAGGCGGATCCGGCCGCGACGACGGCCTGGGCGCGCTCGTACCGGACCAGGAACGGAACCCAGCGTGTCGAGCGGGTGTACCAGCCCGTGCGCTGAGACGTCGCTGACGGCTCGTTAGCGACGATTTTCAGCCATGATCTCTTCTATTAACGGGAGATCACATCGCTACGGCGGGTGGCGGGTTTAGGAGATCGAATCCGGACACACCACCCGCCCCTGTCACGCCATTCGTTACGTCGAGGTCTCAAACTCCGGAACGGGCGCAAGAATTTCTTCTCGATAGACCGAATTGCCCCATGAATGATTGGGCTTGATCACTCCTCAACAGTGTCTGACATGGACGCGTAATCTCCCCGCCGTGGCGAGGAAGTTCCTCTCCACCACCCCCCGCGAGGAGTCACCATGCGTGCTCTTGTCCGTATATCGCCGCGTATATCACGTCGTATGCTCGGCACCGCTGTCATGGCCGGAACGTTGGCCCTGGCGCCGCTTTCCGCCCCCGTCGCCGCCGGCGCGGCCACCGTCACCCTGGCCGGTGCCTCCGCCGAGGAGTGCGCCGACGGTGCCGACGCCCTCTCCGGCGCCCGCAAGTCGCGCGAGGCCGACAGCCACGCCGCCGAGCCCAACGAGGTCACGGCCGCCCAGGCGAAGGCCATGGACGAGGACTTCAAGCAGAAGCTGAGCGCCGCCCGTGCCGAGCAGCGCCTCAGCGCCACGGCCGACGCCGCCGCGGTGGTGAGCATCCCCGTGTACTTCCACGTGATCCACAGCGGCACGACGGGCAAGCTCTCCGCCACCGCCATCAACAACCAGATGAACGTGCTGAACGCGGCCTACGCGGGCCAGGGCACCGGCAACGTGAACTCGAACTTCCAGTTCACCCTGGCCGGTACCGACTACACGGACAACGCCACCTGGTACAACCTGACCTCGGGCTCCACCGCCGAGAAGCAGATGAAGCAGACCCTCCGCCAGGGCGGCGCCGGTGCGCTGAACTTCTACACGGCGAACCTCGGCGGCGGCCTCCTCGGCTGGGCGACCTTCCCGTCCTCGTACCAGTCCAACCCGTCCATGGACGGTGTCGTCGTTCTCGACACCTCGCTCCCGGGCGGCACGGCGACCAACTACGACGAGGGCGACACCGCCACCCACGAGGTCGGCCACTGGATGGGCCTCTACCACACCTTCCAGGGCGGCTGCAACGGCAACGGCGACTACGTCACCGACACCCCGGCCGAGAAGAGCCCCGCGTACCAGTGCCCGACGGGCCGTGACTCCTGCGCCTCGAAGACCGGTGTGGACCCGATCCACAACTTCATGGACTACACGTACGACGCGTGCATGTACCAGTTCACTTCCGGCCAGGTGGCCCGGATGAACGAGTACTGGACCGCGTACCGCGCCTGACGGCTCCGGAACACAGGTGTGGCCCCTGGGGAACTCCCCAGGGGCCACACCCCGTTCACCACGAGCGACCCGAAGGCCCCTACAGACTCTCCAGGAACGACAGCGCCACCGACCAGGTCTGCTCGGCGGCCTCCGCGTCCCAGTCGGGCAGCCCCGGGTCCGTGTACACGTGCCCCGCGCCCCGGTAGCGGTAGATCTCCACGTCCGCCCCGGCCTTGCGCATCTGGAGGTACCAGGCGGACAGCCAGTCGTCCGTCTCGAAGGGGTCGGGCTCCGCCACGTGCAGCTGTACGGGCAGCTCGTCCACCGACACGTTGGGCGCGAGGTCCGAGGTGCCGTGGAGCAGCAGCAGCCCGCGCGCCTTCTCGTCGCCGAGGGCCAGCGTCTGGGCGACCGAGGCGCCGAAGGAGAAGCCGGCGTAGACCAGACCGCGCTCGGAGTACGGGGCGGCGGCCAGGATCGCGCGCTTCAGCAGCTCGTCCTTGCCGATCGCGTCCCGCTTCGCCATGCCCTCCTCCACCGACTCGGTGGTCCAGCCGTCGAAGAGGTCCGGCACCCACACCCGGTGCCCGGCGGCCCGCAGCCGCTCGGCCGCGTCCTCGACGGCCGGGCGCAGTCCGTGGACCGAGTGGAAAAGCATGATGTCCATGCGGGCCATCCTGCCACCCGCCACCGACAGTCACCGAAACCCCGCCGCGCCACGATCGCGCACCACCACCGCCGCCCTCACCGCGCCCACCGCCACCACCGGCCCCACCGCCCTCACCGCCCTCACCTCCCTCACCGCATGCTGCGCACGTCCAGCTGCCGCAGCACCCGGTCCACCACCTCCGGATCCGCCCCCGGCTCGCTGCGCGCCGCGAGGACCTCGTGCCGGGCGGCGGACATCAGCTCCCGCTGGATCCGCTGCACCGCCTTGAGCCGCTCCGTCCGCGCGGCGAAGGCGGCCCGCCGCTCCTCGTCGACCATGTCCGGACTGATCCGGGCGCCGATGTCGTACGCGCCCCGCAGCAGCCGCTCCTGGACGTCCTCGGGCAGCTCCTCGACCTCCTCGATCTCCTTGAGCCTGCGCTTGGCGGCCTTCGCCGCCCGGATCGCGAGGTCGCGCTCGAGGACGCGCTCGGCGTCCGTGTCGGCCCGCACCCCGAGCCGCTTGACCAGCCACGGCAGGGTGAGCCCCTGGAAGACGAGAGTGGCGATGATCACGCAGAAGGCGATGAAGACGATCTCGTCACGGCCGGGGAAGGGCGAACCGTCGTCGGTGCGCAGGGGGATGGCGAGGGCGAGCGCCACCGAAGCCACTCCGCGCATGCCGGACCACCACATGACGATGGTCTCCCGCCAGCTCGTCGGGATCTCCTCCTCGATGTCCCGCCCGGTGTGCATGCGCTTCGCCAGCCAGGTGGCCGGCAGCAGCCACAGCAGCCGGACCCCGACGACCACCGCGACCACGGCGGCGCCCCAGCCGAGCATCTGCCAACCCCGCCCCTCGGCCACGCCGAAGACATGGATGAGCTCCAGGCCGATGAGGCCGAAGGCGACGCCGGTGACGAGGGTGTCGACGATCTGCCAGAAGGTCTGTCCGGCCAGCCGGCCCATGACGTCGTCGGCGTCGACGGCGTGCTCGGCGAGGAAGAGCGCGGTGACCAGGACGGCGAGGACGCCGGAGCCGTGCAGCTCCTCGGCGAGGACGTAGCTCACGAAGGGGACGAGGAGGGTCAGCCCGGTCTGGAGCGTGACGTCCCCGAGCACGCCGATCAGCTTGTTGCAGAGCCAGCCGAGCCCCATGCCGACGACGACGGCGACCACGGCCGAGAGCACGAACTCGCCGACCGCCTCGGGCCAGGAGAAGGAGCCGCTGACGACGGCGGCGATGGCCACGTGGTAGAGCACGATGGCGGTGACGTCGTTGAAGAGTCCCTCGCCCTCCAGGATCGAGACCAGCCGGCGGGGCAGGCCGAGCGAGCCGGCGACGGCGGTGGCCGCGACCGGGTCGGGCGGGGCGACGAGCGCCCCGAGCGCGAGGGCGGCGGCCAGCGGCAGACCGGGCACGAGCGCGTCGGCGACGGCTCCGACGGCGGCCGTGGTCACGAAGACGAGGGCGACGGCCAGCAGGAAGATGGGCCGTTTGTTGGCCCAGAACTGCCGCCAGGACGTCCGCTGCACGGAGGCGTACAGCAGGGGCGGCAGCACCAGCGGGAGGATCAGGTCCGGCGGGATCTCGACGTTCGGCACGAACGGCAGGAAGGCCAGCACGATCCCGACGAGGGTCATCAGGACGGGTGCGGGGAGTCCGAGTCGCTCACCGAGGGGGACGGTGAGCAGGGCGCCGAGAAGCAGCAAGAACAACAGGGCCAATTGATCCACGGCGTCCCCTTAGGCAGCACGCAATCGGACGCCTATCATAAAAGGACCATTCCGACCATTCGGGGGGATGTTATGCAGCGGAAGCCCCTCGCGCGTGGGATAGCCGCGCTCGTACTCGCCGTGGCCGGTGTGCTCGGTGCCGGCTCGGCCGCGATGGCGGCGCCGCACCCGCCCACCAACGGCGGAAACGGCGGAGGCCGGAGCGGCCAGTGCACCGGACCCGCGGACGAGCGTCCGCACGGTTGCCACACCTTCAAGTAGCGCCCACAATCGCCGACGCCGGTCCGGAGAACCGTCGCCCGGCGCGTCCCCCTGGGCCTGTCCTGCCGGACCAGGCCCTCAGTCGTGTGTCAGTGCGCGCCGCATCGCCCGGTGCGGCATGCCCGCGTCGGGGAACTCCGGTCCGTACGCCTCGTAGCCGAGCCGCTCGTAGAAGCCGAGCGCGTGCGTCTGCGCGTGCAGGTCGACGGCGGAGAGACCGCGCTCACGCGCCGCGTCCTCGATGCCCCGCACGAGCGCCGCGCCGACCCCGAGCCCGCGGGCCGCCTTGGAGACCGCGAGCCGCCCGAGGGAGCCCACCGAGGCGTCGCCACCGGTCCTGCCGAGGGCGTCAGCGCCGTGGAGGAGCCGTCCGGTACCCAGGGGCAGCCCGTCCGCGCGCACGGCGAGGACGTGGACCGCGGTCGTGTCGTACGTGTCGTACTCGAGCTCCTGCGGGACGCCCTGCTCCTCGACGAAGACCTCGCGGCGGACCGCGAAACAGGCCTCCCGGTCGTCGGCGCCGACCGCCTCGCGGACGGTGTACGCCTCGGTCACTGGCTCTCCGAGGCGATCCGGTCCAGGGCCTTCTGCAGGTCCTCGGGGTACGTGCTGGCGAACTCGACCCACGAGCCGTCGCCCGGGTGCTCGAAGCCGAGGCGCACGGCGTGCAGCCACTGCCGCGTCAGGCCGAGGCGCTTGGCGAGCGTCGGGTCGGCGCCGTAGGTGAGGTCGCCGACGCAGGGGTGACGGTGGGCGGACATGTGCACCCGGATCTGGTGGGTGCGGCCCGTCTCCAGCTTGATGTCGAGCAGCGAGGCCGACCGGTACGCCTCGATGAGGTCGTAGTGCGTCACGGAGGGCTTGCCCTCGGCGGTGACCGCCCACTTGTAGTCGTGGTTCGGGTGCCGGCCGATCGGCGCGTCGATGGTGCCGCTCATCGGGTCGGGGTGGCCCTGGACGAGCGCGTTGTAACGCTTGTCGACCACGCGCTCCTTGAACTGGCGCTTGAGCGAGGTGTACGCGTACTCGGACTTGGCGACCACCATCAGACCGGAGGTGCCGACGTCGAGGCGGTGCACGATGCCCTGGCGCTCGGCGGCGCCGGAGGTGGAGATGCGGTAGCCGGCGGCGGCGAGGCCGCCGATGACGGTGGTGCCGGTCCAGCCGGGGCTGGGGTGGGCGGCGACGCCGACCGGCTTCATGATCACGACGATGTCGTCGTCGTCATGGATGATCTCCATGCCCTCGACGGGCTCGGCGACGATCTGGACGGGCGCGGGGGCGCCCGGCATCTCGACCTCGAGCCACGCGCCGCCGCTCACCCGCTCGGACTTGCCGACGACGGAGCCGTCGACCTGGACCTTCCCTGCGGCGGCCAGCTCGGCCGCCTTCGTACGGGAGAACCCGAACATACGGGCGATGGCGGCGTCGACGCGCTCGCCCTCCAGGCCATCGGGAACGGGCAGCGTGCGGATCTCGGGACTCGTACTCACCCGTCGAGTATGCCTTGCGCGGGAGGTGATCCGCCCCGGCCGTCCGTCGTCGTGGTCGCGTCAGTCCTTGTGGACCGTGCCGTCGGGGTCGATGCCCCGGAACGACAGGAACACGATGAGGATGCCGCCGCAGACGATCGCCGAGTCGGCGAGGTTGAAGACGGCGAAGTGCGCGGGGGCGATGAAGTCGACGACCGCGCCCTCGAAGACGCCGGGCGAGCGGAAGATCCGGTCCGTGAGGTTGCCGAGCGCGCCGCCGAGCAGCAGACCGAGGGCGATGGCCCAGGGCAGGCTGTAGAGCTTCCGCGCCAGCCGGAAGATCACGACGATCACGGCGGCCGCGATGCACGTGAAGACGATCGTGAAGGCCTCGCCCATGCCGAACGCCGCGCCCGGGTTCCGGATGGCGTCGAGGCGCAGCAGGTCGCCGATCACCGGGATCGCCTCACGGCCCTCCAGCTTGGCGACCACGAGCATCTTGCTGCCCAGGTCGAGCAGGTAGGCCAGCACGGCCACCACGAGCAGCGCGACGATCCTGCGCCTGCCCGTGGGCCGCTCCTCGGGAGCGGCCGTGCCGTCGTCGGAGGCGGCCGACTCCTCGGCCCCTGCTGAATCCGGCGTACCGATGATGCGCTCCGCCTCTGCCACGTGAGTGAGTCCCTCGACCTCGATGCCTGACCGTGCCCTGAGGGTACGGCACAGGCGTACGAGACCGTCAGCCGCGCCGCTCCTGTCGCTGCTTGTCCTCGACACAGAGCGTGGCCCGCGGGAAGGCCTGCATCCGCGCCTTGCCGATCGGCTTGCCGCACACCTCGCAGAGGCCGTACGTGCCCGCGTCGAGCCGCTCCAGGGCGTGCTCGGTCTGTTCCAGCATCTCCCGGGCGTTGGCGGCGAGGGCGAGCTCGTGCTCGCGGGTGATGTTCTTGGTGCCGGTGTCGGCCTGGTCGTCACCCGCGCCGTCGCCCGAGTCGCGCATGAGGCCGGTGAGCTCCTCCTGCGAGTGGACGAGCTCGCTGCGCAGCCTCAGGACCTCCGCCTGGAGCGAGCTGCGGGCCTCGTCGACCTCCTCCGGCGTCCACGGGTCCTCGCCGGGGCGCACCGCGAGCTCTCCGGTACGGGCCGGGGGGACCGCTGACTCGTCCTCCACTGTCGTCACGCCACCCGCGGTCTTCTTCGCTGCCACCGTCCTGGCTCCTGTCTGCTTCTTCGCGGCGGTCGCCTTCCTGGCGGCCGTCTTCTTCGCCGCGGCCTTCTTGGCGACCGCCTTCTTGGCGACCGCCTTGCCCGCGACCGCCTTCTCGCCGACCGCCGACTTCTTCCCGGCCACGTCCTTGCCGTCCACGGCCGCCGCACCGGCGGAGGCGTCGGAAGCGGCGGAAACGGTGGTCGAGGACTTCTTCGCGGCGGTCTTCTTCGCCACCATGTCGCGGCCCCTTCACATTTTGTGATCTTGCTCGCGATTCGTGCTGGGACGATAAATCGGCCCAAGGCCCGCGGCAACGGGGCACGCCGCCGTTCCCACCCGCCCCCGCTCCCCGCGGGGCGGGCCTGCCTCCGTTGTGCCCAGCTCCTTGCCCGGTTATCCGCCCCGCGCCTCCCCCACATGGCCGTAACGGAACTCCGCCCCGCCTCGTATGGCCATTCGGGTGGCCGTCAGGGGCGCGGAAAACCGGTCGGCCGCGCCGCTCCACGCCCCGTACACTGGGCGGAGCGAAAGGCTTGGATGGGGACGAGTAGCGTCGTACGCAGCCATGAGCGACCCGGGGACGGTGAGAGCCCGGGGGCGAGCCCGATGTGAAGCATCACCCCGGAGCCGTCGGAAGAAAGCCGCACGAGAGTGCGGTGACTAGACCCGGCGTCGCGACCCCAATGAGGGGGCTCAGGGCACGTGCCTGCCCGGAGCCAAGGAGGGTGGTACCGCGGGAGCAGTGCTCTCGTCCCTCCGACGGAATGACGACAGTCCGCCGGAGGAACTCGATGACACCGCCGCAGTACCGCCAGGTGCCCGCCCAGGTCGACCTGCCCGCGCTGGAGCACGACGTGCTCGATTTCTGGCGCGACAGCAAGGTCTTCGCGAAGACCCTCGAACAGTCCGAGGGACGCCCCGAGTGGGTGTTCTACGAGGGCCCGCCGACCGCGAACGGCATGCCCGGCGCGCACCACATCGAGGCCCGCGTCTTCAAGGACGTCTTCCCCCGCTTCCGGACCATGCGCGGCTACCACGTGGCCCGCAAGGCCGGCTGGGACTGCCACGGCCTGCCGGTCGAGCTCGCCGTCGAGAAGGAACTCGGCTTCGCCGGCAAGAAGGACATCGAGGCGTACGGCATCGCCGAGTTCAACGCCAAGTGCCGCGAGTCCGTGACCCGTCACACCGACGCCTTCGCCGAGCTGACGACCCGCATGGGCTACTGGGTCGACCTGGACGACGCGTACCGGACCATGGACCCCTCGTACATCGAGTCGGTCTGGTGGTCGCTGAAGCAGATCTTCGACAAGGACCTGCTGGTCCAGGACCACCGGGTCGCCCCCTGGTGCCCCCGCTGCGGCACCGGTCTCTCCGACCACGAGCTGGCGCAGGGCTACGAGACGGTCGTCGACCCGTCCGTCTACGTCCGCTTCCCACTGACCTCCGGCCCGCTGGCCGGGAAGGCGGCGCTCCTCGTCTGGACGACGACGCCGTGGACCCTGGTGTCCAACACGGCGGTCGCCGCGCACCCCGAGGTCACCTACGTGGTCGCGACCGACGGCGACGAGCGGGTCGTCGTCGCCGAGCCGCTGCTCGACAAGGCGCTCGGCGAGGGCTGGGTGACCACCGGCGAGTCCTTCACGGGCGCCGAGATGGAGCGCTGGACCTACCAGCGCCCCTTCGAGCTGGTGGAGTTCCCCGAGCCGGCCCACTACGTCGTCAACGCCGAGTACGTGACGACCGAGGACGGTACGGGTCTGGTCCACCAGTCCCCCGCCTTCGGTGAGGACGACCTTAAGGTCTGCAAGGCGTACGGCCTGCCGGTCGTGAACCCGGTCCGCCCCGACGGCACCTTCGAGGAGGACGTGCCGCTGGTCGGCGGCGTCTTCTTCAAGAAGGCCGACGAGGCGCTCACGGCCGACCTGGACGCCCGCGGCCTGCTCTTCCGGCACATCCCGTACGAGCACAGCTACCCGCACTGCTGGCGCTGCCACACGGCCCTGCTCTACTACGCGCAGCCGTCCTGGTACATCCGCACGACCGCGGTCAAGGACCGCATGCTCGCGGAGAACGAGAAGACGAACTGGTTCCCGGACTCGGTCAAGCACGGCCGCTTCGGCGACTGGCTCACCAACAACGTCGACTGGGCGCTCTCCCGGAACCGCTACTGGGGCACGCCGCTGCCGATCTGGCGCTGCGAGGACGACCACCTCACCTGCGTCGGATCCCGCGCCGAGCTCACCGAGCTGACCGGCACGGACCAGTCGGAGCTCGACCCGCACCGCCCGTACATCGACGCGGTCACGTTCGCCTGCCCGACCGGGGGCTGCGGGAAGACGGCGACGCGCGTACCGGAGGTCATCGACGCCTGGTACGACTCGGGCTCGATGCCGTTCGCGCAGTACGGCTACCCGTACGAGAACAAGGAACTGTTCGAGTCCCGGTACCCGGCGCAGTTCATCTCCGAGGCGATCGACCAGACGCGCGGCTGGTTCTACACGCTGATGGCGGTCGGCACGCTCGTCTTCGACAAGTCGTCCTACGAGAACGTGGTCTGCCTGGGCCACATCCTCGCCGAGGACGGCCGCAAGATGTCCAAGCACCTGGGGAACATCCTCCAGCCGATCCCGCTGATGGACCAGCACGGCGCCGACGCGGTCCGCTGGTTCATGGCGGCCGGCGGCTCGCCGTGGGCGGCCCGCCGCGTGGGCCACGGCACGATCCAGGAGGTCGTCCGCAAGACCCTCCTGACGTACTGGAACACGGTCGCCTTCCAGGCGCTGTACGCCCGTACGTCCGGCTGGGCGCCGAGCGCCGCGGACCCGGCCCCGGCCGACCGCACGGTCCTCGACCGCTGGCTCCTCTCCGAGCTGAACACGCTCGTCGCCGAGGTCACCGAGGCGATGGAGTCGTACGACACCCAGCGCACCGGCAAGCTGATCTCGTCCTTCGTCGACGACCTCTCCAACTGGTACGTGCGCCGCTCGCGCCGCCGCTTCTGGCAGGGCGACGCGTCCGCGCTCCGCACCCTGCACGACGTGATCGAGACGGTCACGCGTCTGATGGCGCCGCTGACCCCGTTCATCACGGAGCGGGTCTGGCAGGACCTGGTGGTCGCGGTCGCCCCGGACGCCCCGGAGTCGGTCCACCTGGCCACCTGGCCGGAGGCGGACACCGACCTGATCGACAAGACGCTCTCGGAGCAGATGCTCCTGGTCCGCCGCCTGGTGGAGCTGGGCCGCGCCACGCGCGCGGAGTCGGGCGTGAAGACCCGCCAGCCCCTCTCCCGGGCCCTGGTGGCGGCGACGGGCTTCGCCGCCCTCTCCCCGGCGCTCCAGGCCCAGATCACGGAGGAGCTGAACGTCTCCTCCCTGGCCTCCCTCTCGGAGGTGGGCGGCTCGCTCGTCGACACCACGGCCAAGGCGAACTTCCGCGCCCTGGGCAAGCGGTTCGGCAAGGGCGTCCAGGACGTGGCGAAGGCGGTGGCCGCGGCCGACGCGGCGGCCCTCTCGCTGGCCCTCCGCTCGGGCGAGGCGACGCTCTCGGTGAACGGCGAGGAGATCACGGTCACCCCCGACGAGGTCATCATCACGGAGACCCCGCGCGAGGGCTGGTCGGTCGCCTCCGACTCCGGCGCCACGGTCGCCCTGGACCTGGAGATCACCCCGGAGCTCCGGAAGGCCGGCCTCGCCCGGGACGCGATCCGCCTGATCCAGGAGGCCCGCAAGAACAGCGGCCTGGACGTCGCGGACCGGATCGCCCTGCGCTGGACGTCCTCGTCCCCGGAGACGACGGAGGCCCTCGCGGCCCACGCCGAGCTCATCGCGGACGAGGTCCTCGCGACGGACCACGCCGAGGGCGAAGCGGACACCACGTACGGCACCCCGTTCACGGACGACGCACTCGCCCTGACGTTCCGCCTCCGCAAGGCGTAACCAGCACGACGAAGGCCCGGCCCCCCGTGGGGGTGCCGGGCCTTTCCGCGTTCCGCCCACCCCACCCCTTGCCTTGCGGCGCGAGGCTGTCGCGGTGCTGGAGTCCGGGGATTGCGGCGCGAGGCTGCCGCTGCCCCTGGGGGCCGGGGATTGCGGCGCGAAGCTGCCGCGGTGCTGAAGTCCGCGGGGCTGCGGCGCGAAGCTGCCGCTGCCCCTGGGGGCCGGTGGCCTGCCCCCGGGTCCTCCTCGGGGTCCGGGGCGGAGCCCCGGTTTCGGGAAGGGGCGGGGTGGGGGAAGGCCCGCCGCAGGCGCCCCCGACCGTCCACCCGCACCGCCCTGGCCCCCCGGGTCCGGGTCCGGGTGGGCCCGGGTACGGCGAAGGGCCGGGACCCGGTGTTACCCGGGGCCCGGCCCTTGCAGCCTGCCGACGGCTACGCGCTCATCGCGCGACCGCGCGCCGTCAGTTGTCGTCCTCGTCGATCAGGAAGCCCCGCATCGGCGCCGGCGCCTGCTGCATCGGCTGGGGAGCCTGCGGCCGGACCGGAGCCATCGGCTGGGTCATGGCCGGGGACATCTGCTGCTGGCCGCCGTAGGAGGGGGCACCACCCATGGAGGGCGCACCACCCATCGCGCCGTTGCCGCCGTAGGACGGGCCGCCCGCGCCCGCCGAGGCCATCGAAGGCGCCGGCGGCAGGGAGGCGGTGGCAGGGGTCCGCGGTGGAGCCAGCGAGTCGTCCGCCTGGGTCTCCAGCTGACGCAGCTGCGACTCCAGGTACGACTTCAGGCGCGTACGGTACTCGCGCTCGAAGCCGCGCAGGTCCTCGACCTTGCGCTCCAGCGTGGCGCGGGCGGACTCCAGGGAGCCCATCGCGACGCGGTGCTTCTCCTGGGCGTCCCGCTCAAGGGCGTCGGCCTTGGCGCGGGCATCCCGCTCCAGGCCCTCGGCGCGCGAACGCGCCTCTCCGACGATCTTGTTGGCCTCGGAGCGGGCCTCGGCGATCGCCTGGTCGGCGGTCTGCTGGGCCAGCGAGAGGACACGCGCGGCACTGTCGCCGCCCGGAGCCTGCGGGGGCTGCTGCTGCATCTGCTGCTGCATCTGCTGCTGCGGGTGACCCATGGGGCCGCCCTGCATCGGGCCGGGACCCATCGGGCCGCCCTGCATGGGACCGCCCTGCATCGGGCCGGGACCCATCGGGCCGCCCTGCATCGGACCGCCCTGCATGGGGCCGGCGGGAAGCGCGGGGGCACCGGAAGGCAGCTGCGGCGGGCCCATCTGCGGCTGCTGCTGCTGGACCGGCGGTCCGGATATGGCCGCGGGCACGGGCGCGCCGGGACCGACGGGACGATCCTGCGGCTCCGGGGGCTTGCGCATGCCCTGCTGCTGCTGGTTCTGCGCGGCGGCACGCGTCGCGGCGGCCAGCTTGGCGCGCAGGTCCTCGTTCTCGCGGAGCAGGCGGGTCAGCTCGGCCTCGACCTCGTCGAGGAAGGCATCGACCTCGTCCTCGTCATAGCCTTCTCGAAGGCGGACGGTCGTGAACTGCTTGTTCCGCACGTCCTCGGGGGTCAGCGGCATCTCTTCTTCACCTCTACGTAGTCGTCGGCAGTCGGCAAGACCGTATCGTCCACAGTTCTCTCCATCATCACCTCGCGAAGCTGCTCACGATGGAGATCAGGATGTAAACGATGATCATCAGAACGAAGAAGGACAGGTCGAGTGCCACGCCCCCGAGACGCAGCGGCGGGATGAGTCGCCGCAGAAGCTTGAGCGGTGGATCGGTGACAGTGTAGGTGGCCTCCAGAACGACCACCATCGCCTTACCGGGTTGCCATGAACGCGCGAACTGGAAGACGTAGTCCATGACCAGCCGGACGATCAGGAGGACGAGGAAGCACATCAGCACGATGTAGACCACCTGTAGTGCGACGCCCATCCCGCGTTTCCCTCTCCCCTGGCTTACGTGCTCTCACTTGCCCGGCCGCTTCGCGACCGGTCCGTCCGGTTCTGTTGTTCTCAGCTCTGGTTGAAGAATCCGCCCTCAGCGATCCGGGCCTTGTCCTCCGCCGTGACATCGACGTTAGCAGGCGACAACAGGAACACCTTCTGCGTCACGCGCTCAATGCTGCCATGGAGCCCGAAGACGAGTCCGGCGGCAAAGTCGACAAGTCGCTTCGCGTCCGTGTCGTCCATCTCCGTGAGATTCATGATCACCGGAGTGCCCTCACGGAAGTGTTCCCCGATGGTACGGGCCTCGTTGTAGGTCCGGGGGTGCAGCGTGGTGATGCGGTAGGGCTCCCGCTCGGACACGACCTTGGGCATGATCACCGGTGCGTTCTTCTCCAGGCTCGGGCGTTCTGGTGTGATGGATGCCACGGGGGCAATTCGGGCCGGGCGTCCGCTTTCGGCGAGTACCGGGACAGAATGGGCGATCGGTTCACGGGGCGCCGGAGGCTGCACCACGCGCACCGGCTCCTCGCGCTCCACCTGCCGCGGAGGGGTGTGGCGCCGCTCGCGCTCGGGCTCCGGCTCCAGCTCGGGTTCGAAGTCGTCGTCGGGGTCGAAGCCCCGGCCGTCGTACCCATCGTCCTCCACGAGGCCGAGGTAGACCGCCATCTTGCGCATCGCGCCGGCCATTCTCTGAGTCCTCCGCTCTGTGGTGGATCGCCGTACCGGCCGATGTCGCAGCGTCACCAAGTGCCCGCGATCCACGGGCCACCCCGCCGTTCTGCGGAATGACCATATTTTCTGCTGTGGTCCGACTTGCTTCGCGACGTTACCCGAGCTTCGGGCGGACACCGAGCACCGCCGTACCGACGCGTACGTGTGTCGCCCCGGCAGCGACGGCCTCCTCGAGGTCCGCACTCATCCCTGCTGACACCATGTTCGCAGCCGGACGGGTCGCGCGCAGGGCAGTCGACAAATCCATCAACCGGTCGAAGGCGGCGCGCTGTCTGCCCGCGTACGGACCGGAGAGCGGCGCGACGGTCATCAGGCCGTCGAGCCGCAGGCCGGGTGCGGCGTCCACCGCGGCCGCCAACTCCTCGATCCCCTCCGGAGAGACGCCGCCACGGGCGCCGCGCTCCCCGGACTCGGCGTCGAGCGCGACCTGGAGCAGACAGCCGAGTTCGCGCCCCTCCTTCTCCGCGGCCGCGGAGAGAGAGGAAACGAGCTTCAACCGGTCGACGGACTGCACCACATCGGCATAACCCACCACGGATCGGACCTTGTTGGTCTGCAACTGGCCCACGAAGTGCCAGGTCAGATCAAGGTCCGCGCACGCGGCGGCCTTGGGGGCGGCGTCCTGGTCGCGGTTCTCGGCGACGTGCCGCACGCCCAGTTCGTACAGAATGCGCGCATCGCTCGCGGGGTAGGTCTTGGTGACCACGATGAGGGTCACCTCCTCCCGCGCGCGCCCCGCCGCGGCGCAGGCCGCGACGATGCGCTCCTCCACCCGGGCGAGATTCTCGGCGAGTTGCGACTTCCGGTCCGTCATGTCTCTTCCTGGGTCAACCAGACATATCCCGCGAGTCGCCCTGTGGTGCGGTCGCGGCGGTACGAGTAGTGGTCACCGGATTCCCGGGTGCAGACCTCACTGGCCCGCCGGTCCGTGACGCCGAGCCGTTCGAGCTGGGCGTGCACTCCGGCGGTGACGTCGACGGCGGGGGTGCCCCAGCTCGTCTCGGCCCAGGCGGCGGGTTCGGTCTCCGCGACCTCGGCCCGCATCGCCTCCGGCACCTCGTAGCACCGCCCGCACACGGCGGGGCCGGTGCGGGCGACGATCCGGGCGGGGTCGGCGCCGCGAGCGATCATGGCCTCGACGGCGGCGGGGACGATCCCCGCGACCATTCCGGGCCGCCCGGCGTGGGCGGCGGACACGACCCCGGCGACGGGATCGGCGAGCAGGACCGGGACGCAGTCCGCGGTGAGGACGGCGAGGGCGAGCCCGCGGGCCGAGGTCACGAGACCGTCGACCGCCGGGACGGGCCCGGTGCTCCACGGGCCCTCGACCTCGGCGACGTCCGCGCCGTGGACCTGGTTCATCCAGACGACCCGCGCCGGTTCGAGCCCGAGGGCTCCGGCTGCCAGTGCCCGGTTGGTCCGTACGGCCTCGGGGTCGTCCCCGACCGCGCCGCCGAGATTGAGCTCCTCGTACGGAACGGCGCTCACCCCGCCCCACCTGTCGGTGAAGGCGAAGTGCGCGCCGTTCGCGTCGAAGGACTGCCCTATCACTTCAGGAAGTCCGGGACGTCCAGCTCTTCGGCCTGGGAGTCCGCGTACGGACGGGCCGGCGGGACGACCGGCGGGGCCGGCGTCAGCGGGGTCTCGTTGACGGCCGGGACAGGCTCGACCGGGACGGATACCGGCTCCTCGCGGGGAGCCACCGTGCCGAGTCCGCCCATCGGGCGGGACGGCTCGCTGATGCGGGGGGCCGGAGCCGGCTCCTCGCGCTTGGCCGAGACCGAGCCGATGATGTTGTCCCGGCGGGCCGGCGGCTGGCCGCCGTCGAAGCCCGCCGCGATGACGGTGACCCGGACCTCGTCACCGAGGGCGTCGTCGATGACGGCGCCGAAGATGATGTTGGCCTCCGGGTGGGCCGCCTCGCTGACCAGCTGCGCGGCCTCGTTGATCTCGAAGAGACCGAGGTCGCTGCCGCCGGAGATGGAGAGCAGCACGCCACGGGCGCCGTCGATGGAGGCCTCCAGGAGCGGCGAGGAGATCGCCATCTCCGCGGCGGCCACCGCGCGGTCGTCGCCACGGGCGGAGCCGATGCCCATGAGGGCGGATCCGGCCTCGGACATGACCGACTTGACGTCGGCGAAGTCGAGGTTGATCAGACCCGGGGTGGTGATGAGGTCCGTGATGCCCTGGACGCCGCTCAGCAGCACCTGGTCGGCCGACTTGAACGCGTCGAGCACGGAGACCTGACGGTCCGAGATCGAGAGCAGTCGGTCGTTCGGGATGACGATGAGGGTGTCGACCTCTTCGCGGAGTTCGGCGATGCCGTCCTCCGCCTGGTTGGCGCGACGCCGGCCCTCGAAGGTGAAGGGTCGGGTGACCACACCGATCGTCAGGGCGCCGAGCGAGCGCGCGATGTTGGCGACGACGGGTGCGCCGCCTGTGCCGGTACCGCCGCCTTCGCCGGCGGTGACGAAGACCATGTCGGCCCCCTTGAGGACCTCCTCGATCTCCTCACGGTGGTCCTCTGCCGCCTTGCGACCGACGGCCGGGTTGGCCCCGGCGCCCAGGCCGCGGGTGAGTTCACGACCGACGTCGAGCTTGACGTCGGCGTCGCTCATCAACAGCGCTTGCGCGTCGGTGTTGATCGCGATGAACTCGACGCCCTTGAGGCCGACCTCGATCATTCGGTTGATGGCATTGACACCACCGCCGCCGACACCGATGACCTTGATGACTGCGAGGTAGTTCTGCGGTGCTGCCACGTCGAAGGCCTCTCGCCTCGAGTTACGTGTCGCCGCTACGCGGTGGTTGGTCGCGCTGCGACGACGGATGCCGATTGGGGCGGTCCGGAACGCCGACCCAAACCCTAACGTTGAAGTTTAGGGTTACCAGTGTCTCTGTTCGCTGGACTCTTCCGAACAGGACACTAAGTCGACAAGCGGCGCACGTTCAACGAACACGCCGAACCTCCCGTTTTTCTTTTCACCCTATGTGATCACCCGGAGCGCTGGCGAACCAGGGTCCTGGCCAGCGCCGATGTCCGTCAACTCCCGGACGACGCGGGCGCCATGGGGGCACTTACATCGAAGTGCCCCGCTTTGGGCGAGGCCTTCATGAGGGCGGTCAGCACCCGGGCTTTCACCGGGCCGTGCTCGGCGCTCCCCCAGAAGACGGTGCGCCCTTCGGTCAGCTCCAGAGTGACGGAATCGTACGAGGTGACGCGGACGACACGAGTGTTCTGGGCGATTTCCCGCGGGAGTTCACCCCGGACGCGGACCGCCTCGCCGAGGAGCCGGTCCGCGTCGAAGCGGCGCAGACTGGGCGAACCGGCGGCATTGAGGACGAGCCGGGGCACACCCTTGGGGGCCGTGTCGACGGTGGCGAACCGGACGCCGGTCGCGTCCACTTCGATGAACTTCGTGCCCTTTTCCAGCAGGAGAACGGGCTTCCGTTCTGTCACTTTCAGACCGATTCCGTGCGGCCAGGACCGTACGACGTCGACCGACGCGATGCGCGGAAACCCCTGCCGGAGCCGCTCCTCGATCGCCTCGGTGTCGACGGTGACCATCGGGGCACCCGCCGGAACGGCCGCGACCGCCTCGATCTCACCGGGGGTCAGAACCCTTGTGCCGGAAGTCTTCACACGTTCCACACGGAACCAGGTCGATCCGTAGAGCGCCCAGATCACGCCGGCCGTGAGCACGACGACGCCGAGCACGACGAGGAGCACCCGGGGGGCGGGCACCCGGAATCGATGATTCCGGGTGCCGGTGCGGGACGGCCGTTCCGACGACCCCTTCGGCTGCTTCGCGCCGCTCTTCTCGGCGGTCGTCGATCCGGCTGCCACGCTTCCGCCTTTCGCCGCCGCTACGCCTGTCGGCGGGCGGCGATCGCCTCGTACACCATGCCGACGAGCAGGTCGTCGGCGTCCCGGCGGCCGAACTCGGCGGCGGCACGGGACATCTCGTACAACCGGTGCGGATCGGCCAGGACGGGCAGGACGTTGCCCTGCACCCACTGCGGCGTCAGCTCCGCGTCGTCGACGAGGAGTCCGCCGCCGGCCTTGACCACCGGCTGGGCGTTGAGCCGCTGTTCGCCGTTGCCGATGGGCAGCGGGACGTACGCGGCGGGCAGCCCGACGGCGGAGAGCTCGGCGACGGTCATCGCGCCCGCGCGGCAGAGCATCATGTCGGCCGCGGCGTACGCGAGATCCATCCGGTCCACGTACGGTACCGGGACGTACGGCGGCATACCGGGCATGTTGTCGACCCGCGGCAGTTCGTTCTTGGGGCCGACCGCGTGCAGGATCTGGATGCCGGAGCGCTGGAGCACCGGGGCGACCTGCTGGACGACCTCGTTGAGCCGCCGGGCGCCCTGCGAGCCGCCCGAGACGAGCAGCGTCGGCAGGTTCGGGTCGAGCCCGAAGGCGGCGCGCGCCTCGGGGCGCACCCGCGCCCGGTCGAGGGTCGCGATGGTGTACCGCAGCGGGATGCCGATGTAGCGGGCGTTGCGGAGCTTGCTGTCCGGGGTGGCGACGGCGACCCCGGCCGCGTACCGCGAGCCGATCTTGTTGGCCAGGCCGGGCCGGGCGTTGGCCTCGTGGACCACGATCGGCACCCCGAGGCGCTTGGCCGCGAGATAGCCGGGCAGTGCCACGTAGCCGCCGAAGCCGACGACGCAGTCCGCCTTCGTGCGCTCCAGGATCTGCTCGGCGGCCTTGATCGTGCCGCGGAGCCGCCCGGGGACGGTGATCAGCTCAGGGGTGGGCTTGCGGGGCAGCGGTACGGCGGGGATGAGCGCCAACTCGTAGCCCCGCTCGGGCACGAGCCGGGTCTCCAGACCCTTTTCCGTGCCCAGCGCTGTGATCCCCACGCTGGGGTCCTGCCTGCGCAGGGCATCCGCGAGGGCCAGCGCGGGCTCGATGTGGCCGGCGGTCCCCCCGCCGGCGAGTACGACATGCACCGAAATTCACCGCTCTCCGGACGGGCGCTTCTTGACGCGCCGTCGCATCGACTTCCATCTCACCCCGGCCCGCTTGCCCCAGCCGGGGCGGCGCATGGCCAGGGCCGCTTTCGCGGCGGGTTCCTGTCGCGCGAAGGCGATGAGGAGCCCGACGGCGAACATGGTCGGCAGCAGGGCCGACCCCCCGTACGAGAACAGCGGGAGCGGGACTCCGGCGATCGGCAGCAAGCCGAGCACCGCACCGATGTTGATCACGGCCTGCGCCGTGATCCAGGTGGTCACGCCTCCCGCGGCGTACCTCACGAAGGGGTCCTCCGTGCGTCCGGCCACGCGGATACCCGCATAGCCTAGAGCCGCGAACAGGGCGACTACCGACAGCGTCCCCGCGAGACCCAGTTCCTCACCGGTCACCGCGAAGATGAAGTCGGTGTGCGCTTCGGGGAGTTGCCCCCATTTCTCCACACTCGCACCGAGCCCGGAACCGAACCATCCGCCCGAGGCCAGCGCATAGATTCCGTGCGCGGCCTGGAGACACGGGGCTCCCTCGCCGCCGGGGTCGGTCGCGCCGATGCAGTCGAAGCGCTTCATCCGGTTGTCACTCGTCTTGATCAGCAGGACACCGATCGCGCCGGCCACGGAGAGTACCCCGACGAAGAGCCGGGTGGGCGCGCCGGCCGTCCACAGCAGACCGAAGAGGATCGCGGCGAGGATGATCGAGGTGCCCATGTCGCCGCCGAGCATGATCAGCCCGAGCAGCATGAAGGCACCGGGCACCAGCGGCACCAGCATGTGCTTCCACTGGGTCAGCAGCCGCATGTCCTGCTTGCGGGCGAGCAGGTCGGCCCCCCACAGGATCAGTGCCAGCTTGCCGAACTCGCTGGGCTGGAGCTGGAAGGGGCCGCCGAGCGAGATCCAGTTCTGGTTGCCGTTGACGGAGTGCCCTATGCCGGGGATCTGCACGAGCACCATCAGGAAGACGGCGCCGACCAGGATCGGGTAGGCGAGCGCCCGGTGGAGCTTGACCGGCATGCGGGAGGCGGCCAGGAGCAGTCCGGTGCCGAGGAGCGCGGCGAAGAACTGCTTCCGGAAGAAGTAGGAGGGCACCAGGTCGTAGCGGAGCGCCGTGATCATCGAGGCGGAGAAGACCATCACCAGGCCGAGCATGGTGATGAGCAGTGCGGCGCCGATGATCACGTAGTACGCGGTGAGGGGCCTGTCCCAGGCCTTCAGCGCCCGCTCACGCAGCCGGCGTACGCCCCCGCCGCGTGGCCGCCGCGGGGTCGCCGGCGCCCGCCCTCCGCCGCGTACGGCGGAAGGCCGGCGTGTCCCCGCGATCTTGCTCGGCATGGTCGCTGCCCCCTCCAGTCGTGCCCGGTCCGGCCGGACCCTCCCAGTGGTCGGGTCAGGCGTCCCCGGTGGTGGCGAGGGCGCGGACCGCGTCCGCGAAGGCCTCGCCCCGCTTGTTGTAGTTGGTGAACATGTCCATCGAGGCGCAGGCCGGGGCGAGGAGCACCGTGTCCCCCGGGCGGGCCAGCCGGGCCGCTTCCCGGACCGCCTCGGACATCGCCCCAGTGTCGGTCCGGTCGAGGTCCACCACCGGGACTTCCGGGGCGTGTCGCGCCAGGGCTTCCCGGATCAGCGCGCGGTCGGCGCCGATGAGGACGGCCCCGCGCAAGCGCTTCGCCGACTTCTCCACGAGCTCGTCGAAGGCCGCGCCCTTGGCGAGGCCACCGGCGATCCAGACGATCGGGTCGTAGGCCGCCAACGAGGCTTCCGCGGCGTGGGTGTTGGTGGCCTTGGAGTCGTCGACGTACGTGACGCCCTCGATCTCCTCGACCAGTTCGATGCGGTGCGGGTCGGGCCGGAAGGCCTTCAGTCCGTCCCGTACGGCCTTCGCGTCGACGCCGAAGGCGCGGGCGAGGGCGGCCGCGGCCAGCGCGTTGGCGATGTTGTGCGGGGCCGGGGGCTGGACGTCGACGACCTCGGCCAGCTCCTGGGCGTTCTTCTGCCGGTTCTCGACGAAGGCCCGGTCGACGAGGATGCCCTCGACGACGCCCAGTTCGGACGGGCCGGGGGTGCCGAGGGTGAAGCCGATCGCGCGGCAGCCCTCCTCGACGTCGGCCTCGACGACGAGGTCCTCGGTCGCCTTGTCGGCCACGTTGTAGACGCAGGCGACCTGGTTGCCCTCGTAGATACGGCCCTTGTCGGCGGCGTACGCCTCCATGGAGCCGTGCCAGTCGAGGTGGTCGGGCGCCAGGTTGAGCACGGCGGCCGAGTGGACGCGGACGGACGGCGCCCAGTGGAGCTGGTAGCTGGAGAGCTCGACGGCGAGGACGTCGTACTCCTCCTCGCCGAGGACGGCGTCGAGGAGCGAGACCCCGATGTTGCCGACGGCGGCGGTCCGCAGACCGGCCGCCTCCAGGATCGAGGCGAGCATCCGCACGGTCGTGGTCTTGCCGTTGGTACCGGTGACCGCGAGCCAGGGGGCCGCGTCAGGGCCCCGCAGGCGCCAGGCGAGTTCGACGTCGCCCCAGATCTCCACGCCCGCCTCGGCGGCGGCCGTGAAGAGCGGCTTGTCGGGGCGCCAGCCGGGGGTGGTGACGATCAGCTCGGTGCCGGACGGCAGGGTGGCCCCGTCGCCGAGGCGGACGGTGATGCCCTCCGCCTCCAGGTCGGCGGCCTGCGCCCGGGAGCGCTCGTCGTCGCCGTCGTTGACGACGGTCACGACCGCGCCCAGTCCGTGCAGGACCCGGGCGGCCGGGATCCCGGAGACCCCGAGCCCCGCGACGGTGACCTTCTTGCCGTTCCAGTCGAGCTGTTCTGTCACTTCGACGATGCCCATCCCGCGTAGAAGAGGCCCAGGCCCACGATCACGCACATGCCCTGGATGATCCAGAACCGGACGACGACCAGGACCTCGGACCACCCCTTGAGTTCGAAGTGGTGCTGGAGGGGAGCCATCCGGAAGACGCGCTTGCCGGTCATCTTGAACGAGCCGACCTGGATGACCACGGACATCGTGATCAGCACGAACAGGCCGCCGAGCAGGGCCAGCAGGAGCTCCGTACGGGAGCAGATGGCGAGACCGGCCAGCGCGCCGCCGAGGGCCAGCGAGCCGGTGTCACCCATGAAGATCTTGGCGGGCGAGGTGTTCCACCACAGGAAGCCGAAGCAGGCACCCATCAGCGCGGAGGCGACGACCGCGAGGTCGAGCGGGTCGCGCACCTCGAAGCAGGCGTTGGGGTTGGTCAGCGTCACCGCGTTGGCACAGGACTCCTGGAACTGCCAGAGCCCGATGAAGGTGTATGCGCCGAAGACCATCACCGAGGCGCCGGTGGCCAGACCGTCCAGACCGTCCGTCAGGTTCACGCCGTTGGACATGGCCAGGATCATGAACAGCGCCCAGACCACGAACAGCACCGGTCCGATGGACCAGCCGAAGTCCGTGATGAAGGAGAGCCGTTCGGAGGCGGGCGTGAGCCCGCGCAGGTCCGCGAACTGCAGCGACAGCACGGCGAAGGCGATGCCGACGATCAGCTGGCCGGCCATCTTCGCCTTGGCCCGCAGACCCAGCGAACGCTGCTTGACGATCTTGATGTAGTCGTCGAGGAAGCCGACCAGGCCCATGCCGGCCATGAGGAACAGCACCAGGACGCCCGAGTACGTCGGGTCCTCACCGGTGATGACCTTGGCCAGGGCGTACGCGACGATCGTGGCCAGGATGAAGGAGATACCGCCCATGGTGGGCGTGCCCTTCTTCCCGGCGTGGCCGCGCGGGCCGTCGTCGCGGATGAACTGCCCGTACCCCTTGCGGGCGAGGAGCTTGATCAGCAGCGGGGTGCCGATCAGGGTCAGGAAGAGGCCGATGGCCCCCGCGAAGAGGATCTGCCTCATCGTCCGGCGACCTCGCCCTCGGTGTCGAGGAGGGCCAGCGCGACCCGTTCGAGACCGACCGACCTGGAAGCCTTCACAAGGACGACGTCCCCCGGGCGCAGCTCACTGCGCAACAGGTCGACAGCCGCCTGCGCGTCGGACACGTGCACCGACTCCTCACCCCACGAACCCTCGTTATATGCGCCCAGTTGCAGCCAGGACGCTTCCCTGTCCCCGACCGCGACGAGCTTGCTGACGTTGAGCCGGACGGCGAGCCGTCCGACCGCGTCGTGCTCGACGAGCGATGCGTCACCGAGCTCGGCCATCTTGCCGAGCACCGCCCACGTACGAGCCCCTCGGGCCTGTGCGGCCCGGCCCATGGACGCGAGCGCGCGCAGGGCGGCTCGCATGGACTCGGGGTTCGCGTTGTAGGCGTCGTTGACGATCGTCACGCCGTCCGGACGCTCGGTGACCTCCATGCGCCAGCGCGACAGGGTGCCGGCCTCGGAGAGCGCGGTGGCGATCTCTTCGACATGCATGCCCAGCTCGTGCGCGACGGCGGCCGCGGCGAGCGCGTTCGACACGTGGTGCTCACCGTACAGGCGCAAGGTCACGTCACTGCACCCGGTGGGTGTGTGAAGCGTGAAAGCAGGCTGTCCGTTCTCTGTGAGGCGGACGTTCTCGGCCCGTACGGCCGCTTCGTCCGCTTCGCCGAAGAGGATCACGCGGGCCTTGGTGCGGCTCGCCATCGCGCGGACGAGGGGGTCGTCGGCGTTGAGGACCGCCACTCCCCCTTCCTCGGCCGTCGGCAGGGCCTCGACGAGCTCGCCCTTGGCCTCGGCGATCTGCTCCCGGCCGCCGAACTCGCCGATGTGGGCGGTGCCCACGTTGAGGACGAGGCCGATACGGGGCGGGGTGAGGCCCGTGAGGTAGCGGATGTGCCCGATGCCGCGGGCGCCCATCTCCAGGACGAGGTGCCGGGTCTCGTCGCTCGCGCGGAGCGCGGTGAGCGGCAGGCCGATCTCGTTGTTGAGGGAGCCCGGCGTCCACACGGTGGGCGCGTGCCGGTCGAGGACCTGGGCGATCAGGTCCTTCGTGGAGGTCTTGCCCGCGGAGCCGGTGAGGGCGACGACGTCGGTGCCGAGCCGCTCGACGACCGCACGGGCGAGGGCTCCGAGCGCGGTCTGCACGTCGTCCACGACGATCGCGGGGACGCCGACGGGACGGGCGGCGAGCACGGCCGCCGCACCCGCCTCGACGGCGCGCACCGCGTAGTCGTGGCCGTCGACGTGCTCACCGGCGAAGGCGACGAAGAGGCTGCCGGGTCGCACCTCACGGGAGTCGATGACGACGGGCCCGGCGACCCGGGCGGCCGGATCCGGTATGTCGTGCGGCTGCCCGCCGACGATTTCGGCGATCTCGGCGAGGGAGAGGGCGATCACTGCTTCATCCCTGACTGTTCTGGTGGCTGTCTTCGGCGCTGTCTTCGGCGCTGTCGTCCACGGGGGCGACCTGGCCGTTCTGCTCGAGCATCGCGGCCTGTCCGACGATCGCCGCGCGCAGGACCTGGCGGTCGTCGAAGGGGCGTACGACCCCGGCGACTTCCTGGCCCTGCTCGTGGCCCTTGCCCGCGACCAGGACGGTGTCGCCCGGCTCGGCGCGGGCCACGGCGGCGGCGATGGCGGCGGCGCGGTCGGCGAGGACGAGGACCTCGCCGCGCTCCTCCGCGGGAACCTCCGCGGCGCCGGCGAGCATCGCGGAGAGGATCACGAGCGGATCCTCGGAGCGGGGGTTGTCGGAGGTCAGGACGGCGGTGTCGGCGAGCCGGGCCGTGGCGGCGCCCATCGGGCCGCGTTTGGTGGTGTCCCGGTCGCCGCCGCAGCCGATGACCACGTGCAGCTTGCCCTCGGTGACCTCGCGCAGGGAGCGCAGGACCGATTCGACGGCGTCCGTCTTGTGGGCGTAGTCGACGACCGCGAGGTACGGCTGGCCGGCCTCGACCCGCTCCAGGCGGCCGGGCACGCCGGGGACGGCGGCGATGCCGTCGGCGGCGCTCTTCGGTTCGAGGCCCGCGGCGGCGAGGGTCGCGATCGCGGCGAGGGTGTTGGCGACGTTGAACGGGCCGGGCAGCGGGGCGGTGGCGGAGATCCGCTCGCCCTGCGGGCCGACGGCGGTGAACGTCGAGTCGTGGGAGCCGAGGAGGAGGTCCTCGGCGCGCCAGTCGGCGTCCGCGCGGCCCTCTGCGGAGAAGGTGACGATCGGGACGGTCGCCTCCTTCGCGAGCCTGCGGCCGTAGGCGTCGTCGAGGTTCACGACCCCGAGCCTGCTGCGCTCGGGGGTGAAGAGCGCGGCCTTGGCCCGGAAGTAGTCCTCCATGTCGGAGTGGAACTCCATGTGCTCCGGGCTGAGGTTGTTGAAGACGGCGACGTCGAAGACGCAGCCGTCGACCCGGCCGAGCACGAGGGCGTGGCTGGAGACCTCCATGGCGACGGCCTCGACGCCCCGCTCGCGCATGACGGCGAAGAGCGCCTGGAGGTCGGTGGCCTCGGGTGTCGTGCGCTCCGACTTGATGCGCTCGTCGCCGATGCGCATCTCCACGGTGCCGACGAGGCCCGTGCTCCGCCCCGCGCCGCGCAGGCCGCCCTCGACGAGGTAGGCCGTGGTGGTCTTGCCGGAGGTGCCGGTGATGCCGATCTGGAGGAGGGCGGCGCCTGGCCGCCCGTAGATCTCGGCGGCGAGCTCGCCCATCCGGCCGCGCGGGTTCTCGACGACGAGGACCGGCAGGCCGGTCGCCGCGGCGCGCTCGGCGCCCGCCGGGTCGGTGAGGACCGCGGCGGCTCCGAGTCCGGCGGCCTGGGCGACGAAGTCGGCGCCGTGGACGCGGGCGCCCGGCAGGGCTGCGTACACGTCCCCCGGGCGTACGGCCCGGGAGTCGTGCGTGATCCCCGTGATGTCCACGGGGCCGGCGTCGGGGGTCTCGACGCCCAGCTGTGCGGCCAGGTCGCCCAGGGGTGTCGGGCGGGCCTGCTCCGGCCGGGGCGGGGTGGTTCGGTACTGATCAGCGTGTGGCACGGCGGTGAGCGTACCGGGCGTACCCTCCGCGGGGCCAAAAGAGCCCGGGGCGTCGCCGGAGTTCGATTTCCGGTTCCCGGAATGGTGGGTGATCGTTGTCACTGGTGCTCCCGGAGTGTCACGGGGTGGGGTCGAAAGTGACCGGCAGTCGGGCCGGCTCCTTGCCCGTGGGGGCGACGTGCAGGGTCTTGAGGGCGAACTCCATGACCTTCTTGTAGATGGGACCGCAGATCTGGCCGCCGAAGTGGCTGCCCTTGGTGGGGTTCTGGATGGCGCAGTAGACGGTGATCTGCGGGTCGTCGGCGGGCGCGAATCCGGCGAAGGACGCGGTGTAGCCCTTGTAGCGGCCGAGCTCGGGGTCCACGCGGTTGGCGGTGCCGGTCTTGCCCGCGACGCGGTAGCCGGGGATGGCGGCCCGGTTGCCGGTGCCCTCCGCGTCGTCGACGACGGACTCCAGCATCGTGGCGAGCGTGTCGGCGGTCTTCTCGCTGACGACCCGGCTCTTCTGGGGGGCGGGGGCCGGGCTGAAGCGGCCGTCGGGCCCCTTGGTGCCGCGGATGAGCGTCGGTTCGACCCGTACGCCTCCGTTGGCGATGGTCGAGTAGACCGAGGCGGCCTGCATCGCGTTGACGGAGAGGCCCTGCCCGAAGGGGATCGTGTACTGCTGCGAGGTGGACCAGTCCTCGGGCTTGGCGAGGATGCCCGGGGTCTCCCCCGGGTAGTCGAGGCCGGTGGGGCTGCCGATGCCGAACTTGCGCAGGTAGGAGTGGAGGATCCGGTTGGACTCGGCCTGGGTGGCGCCGAGCTGACCGGTGGCCAGGATGGTGCCGATGTTGCTGGACTTGGCCAGGACGCCGTTGAGGGTCAGGTACCAGGTCTTGTGGTCGACGTCGTCCTTGAAGAGCCGGTCGCCGCGGTGGAGCCGGTTGGGGACGGTGACGTGGGTCTGGGGGATCGCCTTGCCCTCCTCCAGGACGGCGGCCATCGACATGACCTTGCTGGTGGAGCCGGGCTCGTAGGCGTCCTGGAGGGCGGCGTTGCCCATGGAGGCCGCGTTGGCCGCGGAGAGGTCGTTGGGGTCGAAGCCGGGGGCGTTGGCCATGGCGAGGACCTCGCCCGTCCTCGTGTTCTGGACGACGACGTACCCGCGGTCGGCCTTGGACTTCCTCACCTGCTCGGTGACGGCCTGCTGGGCGGCCCACTGGATGTCCCGGTCGATGGTGAGCTCGATGTCCGAGCCGGGGACGGCGGGCGTGCCCTGGGAGCCGGCGGTGGGCACCTGGCGGCCGCCGGACTCGGTGAAGCGGACCTTGCCGTCCTTGCCGGCGAGCTCCGGGTCGAGCATGGACTCGACGCCGCCGGCGCCCTTGCCCTCAGCGTTGACGTAGCCCAGTATCCCGGCGGCGAGTTCGCCGTTCGGGTAGACGCGCTTGGTGCTGGGCTCGCTGAGGATGCCGCCGAGCAGATTGACGCCGGTGCCGCCGGTGGCGCGGGACTTCTCCCCGTAGACCTTCCTGAGGTCCTTGATCTGGTTCCAGACCTGCGGCGTCTGCTTGCGGGCGAGCAGGGTGTAGCGGGACTTGGGGGTCTTGAGCTTCTTCACGAGCTCGGCGGGTTCCTTGCCCAGGATCGGGGCGAGGAGGGCCGCGGCCTGCTCCGGCGCGTCGGGGAGCTTGGACTCCTCGGGCGTGAAGAGCTTGGGGTCGGCGGTGATGTCGTACGCGTCGACGCTGGCGGCGAGCGCGATGCCGTTGCGGTCGGTGATCTCGCCCCGCTCGGCGGAGAGCGTGTGGTCCTGGAAGCGGTACCTGTCGGCCTTGGCCGCGTACGCGCTGGCGTCGACGGCCTGGACCTGGAGCAGCCGCACCACGAAGACCAGCATGACGAGGGTCAGGCCGAGGGAGATCAGCCGGAGCCGGGGCCGGGGGCTGCCGAGCCGGATGGTGCGGGGCTGCCGGGCCGGGGGCCGGGGCGCGGGGCGCCTCGCGGCCGGGCGCGGAGCGGGCCGCGACGCGGGACGGGTCGGGCGGGCGCCGGCGGAGGCGGGCCTGGGGCGTGCGGGCCGGGCGGGTCCGGGGACGCGGCGGCGGGGTGGCTCCTTGGAGGGCACTGCGCGGTCACCTGCCGGAGGTCGGTTGTACGGAAGCGGCTGCGGGCGCTGTGGGTGCCTGGCTGGTCCCGGTGGGGGCCGAGCCGGTGGGTGTGGTGCCGGTGCTCGCGGGCGGCGTGGGCTTCGTGTCCGGGGGAGGCGTGGGCGTCGGCGTCGGCGTCGGGCTCGGCTTCGGGGAGGTCGCGACCGAGGGCTCGCCGAGCACCTTGCCGTCCGGGCCGAGGAAGGCGGGGCTGCCGCCCGGGACCATGCCGAGCTCGCGGGCCCGCCGCTCCAGGGCGTCGGGCGCCGCGTAGTCGTCCACGTCCCGCTGGAGCGCCTGCTCCTGGTCGGTGAGCTCGGTGGTCCTGTCCTTGAGCTCGCGCAGCTTGAAGGAGCCCTGGTTGAGGGCCGAGTTCAGCAGGAGCAGGGCGATGAGACCGCCGCCGAGGAGCACGAAGACGAGCAGGACGAAGGGGGTGCGGGCGGCCGAGCTGGGTCCCGACGGCATGAGCCGTCCGAGGCGCGCGGCCCGCCCTTTGAGGGGCCCCTTCGCCGTGCTCACAGCACGTCCTCCCGGATGCGCTGCGCGCCCCTGAGCCGGGCGGGCGCGGCGCGCCGGTTCTCGGCGACCTCTTCCTCGGTGGGGAGCTCGGCGCCCCGGGTGAGGAGCTGGAGGCGGGGCTGGTACTTCTCCGGAACCACCGGGAGTCCGGGCGGCGCGGTCGTCGTGGCGCCGGCCGCGAAGACCTGCTTGACGATGCGGTCCTCCAGCGACTGGTAGGAGAGGACGACGACCCGGCCGCCGACGGCGAGGGCCTTCACGGCCGCCGGGATGGCCTTCTCGACGCTGTCGAGCTCACGGTTGACCTCGATGCGCAGGGCCTGGAAGGTCCGCTTGGCCGGGTTGCCGCCAGTGCGCTTGGCCGCCTGCGGCAGGGAGTCGCGAATGAGTTCGACGAGCCGGGCGCTGTTGGTGAAGGGTTCCTTCTCGCGCTCGCGCACGACGGCGGAGACGATGCGCTTGGCCTGCTTCTCCTCGCCGTACGCGCGCAGGATGCGGACCAGCTCGCCGGGCGGGTAGGTGTTGAGGACCTCGGCCGCGCTGATGCCGGTCGTCTGGTCCATGCGCATGTCGAGCGGGGCGTCCTGCGCGTAGGCGAAGCCGCGGTCGGCCTCGTCCAGCTGCATGGAGGAGACGCCCAGGTCGAAGAGGACGCCGTCCACCTTGGGGATGCCGAGCCGGTCGAGGACCTCGGGCAGCTCGTCGTACACGGCGTGGACGAGCGTGGCGCGCTCCCCGAAGGGGGCGAGGCGCTCGCCGGAGAGGCGCAGGGCCTCCTTGTCCCGGTCGAGGGCGACGAGCCGCGCCTCGGGGAACCGCCGGAGCAGGGCCTCGCTGTGGCCGCCGAGGCCCAGGGTGCAGTCGACGACGACCGCGCCGGGGCGCTCGAGTGCGGGGGCCAACATGTCCAGGCACCGCTGGAGCATCACCGGGACGTGTCGGTCGTTGCTCAATGCGCCCTCTCAGATCCGGCGCGGTGGTACGTACCGCCGGGCTGCCGCCCCGCGCCGGCTGCCGCGCGAGCGGGAGCTGGCCGAGCCGTAGGTACCGCCGCACACACGGGGGAGAAACCGCGGAAATCGCCCGATCCGTGCGATTCCGCTCGATGTCTCCGTGAACTTCGCGTCACTTTAGTCCACGTGACCCGCCGGTCAATCAACCGGCTGGCGCGTCGCGCGGAGCCGGCGGACCCGTGGGACATTCCGGGCGGCTCACCCGTTCGGAGCCGTACGCGCACGGCCTGTGGGTTAGCTCACAACAAGGCTCATTGATGTTCTTTGTCCCCTCTCACAGCGAGCCTGGCGCCCCTGTGCCCGTTAACGTCGGAACCATGTCGACATCCGCGCACACCTCTGCCGACGCCATACGCACAGCCGGCACGGTCACCGACCGTCTCGTCGAGGCGAACGAGCGCTACGCCGCCGATTTCAGCGACCCGGGAATGGACGCGCGCCCCGTGCTGCGCGTCGCCGTCGTCGCCTGCATGGACGCCCGTCTCGACCTCCACGCCGCCCTGGGCCTCCAGCTCGGCGACTGCCACACCATCCGCAACGCGGGCGGCGTGGTCACCGACGACGTGATCCGGTCCCTCACGATCAGCCAGCGCGCCCTCGGTACGCGCAGCGTCATGCTGGTCCACCACACGAACTGCGGTCTCGAATCGCTCACCGAGGACTTCCGGCACGAGCTGGAGGACGAGGTCGGCCAGCGGCCGGCCTGGGCGGTCGAGGCCTTCCGTGACGTGGACCAGGACGTCCGGCAGTCGATGCAGCGGGTGCGGACCTCCCCGTTCCTGCTGCACTCCGACGACATCCGGGGCTTCGTCTTCGACGTCACGACCGGTCTGCTCCGCGAGATCGACCCCTCCTAGTCGTCTCCGTACGGCAACAGTCGGATCGGCACAACGGGTCAAACCCCGACATCCCCCGCGCACTTGTCCACAGGCGAGTGACACGACACGGCCACGGCAACAAGAATGCTGGGGTGACACCCCCCGAACCTTGTCCCCGGGGGCAGGTGTCCGTGTTCCGGAAGGCCGAGGAGGGCCGGGTGACGACCTATGACGATCGAGCGAGCCTCACTGATCTGACCACGACCGCGGAGCGTGTCCGCAGGTCGGTGGAGAGTGTGATCGAGGGCAAGCCCGAGGTCGTACGGCTTTCTCTGACCGTGCTGCTCGCCGAGGGACACCTCCTCATCGAGGATGTCCCCGGCGTCGGCAAGACCATGCTCGCCAAGACGCTGGCGCGGTCCATCGACTGCTCGGTGCGCCGCATCCAGTTCACTCCCGACCTGCTGCCCTCGGACATCACGGGCGTGTCGATCTTCGACCAGCAGCGGCGGGAGTTCGAGTTCAAGCCGGGCGCGATCTTCGCCCAGATCGTGATCGGCGACGAGATCAACCGCGCGTCGCCGAAGACCCAGTCCGCGCTCCTGGAGTCCATGGAGGAGCGGCAGGTCACCGTCGACGGCCAGACCTACGAGCTGCCCAGCCCGTTCATGGTCGTCGCCACCCAGAACCCGGTGGAGATGGAGGGCACCTACCCGCTGCCCGAGGCCCAGCGCGACCGGTTCATGGCCCGGGTCTCCATCGGCTACCCGAGCGCCGAGGCCGAGCTCCAGATGATCGACACCCACGGCTCGGTGTCCCCGCTGGACGACCTCCAGCCGGTCGCCCACGCCCACGACATCGTGAAGCTGATCGACGCGGTGCGCGCGGTCCACGTCGCCGAGTCCGTCCGCCGGTACGCGGTCGACATCGTCGCCGCCACCCGCTCCCACCCCGACCTGCGGCTCGGCGCGTCGCCCCGGGCCACGCTCCACCTGCTGCGGGCCGCGAAGGCCTCCGCCGCGCTCAGCGGACGCGAGTACGTCCTGCCGGACGACCTCCAGGCGCTCGCGGCGCCCGTCCTCGCCCACCGGCTGATGCCGACGGCGCAGGCCCAGCTGAACCGGCGGACGGCCGAACAGGTCGTCCAGGACATCCTCCAGCGCACCCCCGTCCCGGCCGCGGCCCCGCCGGCCGGACCGCTCTACGGCCAGCAGCAGCCCGGCGGCCGGCGGCTGTGATGACCACCGCTGCCGTACCGGACGGGCAGCGGGGCGAAGACGACCGGGGCGGGCTGCGGGCCGCCTTCGGCGGTCTCACCACCCGCGGCCGGTCCTTCCTCGCCGCCGGGGTGGCCGCCGCGATCTGCGCGTACGTCCTCGGCCAGGCCGATCTGCTGCGCGTCGGGCTGCTCCTCGCCGCCCTGCCGCTGATCTGCGTCCTCGTGCTGCACCGCACGCGCTACCGGGTCGCGGCCTCCCGCCGTCTCACCCCGCAGCGGGTGGAGGCGAGCTCCGAGGCCCGCGTCCAGCTCCGGATGGAGAACGTCTCCAAGCTCCCCACCGGGCTGCTGATGCTCCAGGACCACGTCCCGTACATGCTGGGGCCCCGCCCGCGCTTCGTCCTCGACCGGGTCGAGGCGGGCGGCCGGCGCGAGGTCTCCTACCGGGTCCGCTCCGACCTGCGCGGACGCTTCCCGCTGGGCCCGCTCCAGCTCCGGCTCAACGACCCCTTCGGGATGTGCGAGCTGACCCGTTCCTTCAGCGCGTACGACACCCTGACCGTCGTCCCGCGCACGGAGGCCCTGCCTCCGGTGAAGCTCCCCGGCGAGGCCGCGGGGTACGGCGACGGGCAGCAGCGCTCCCTCGCGCTCGCCGGCGACGACGACGTCATCCCGCGCGCCTACCGGCACGGCGACGACCTGCGCCGCGTGCACTGGCGCTCCACCGCCCGCTACGGCGAGCTGATGGTCCGCCGCGAGGAGCAGCCGCAGCGCGCCCGCTGCACGGTGCTCCTCGACACCCGCCGGGTCGCCTACCAGGGCACCGGCCCCGACTCCGCCTTCGAGTGGGCGGTCTCCGGCGCCGCCTCCTCGCTGGTGCACATGCTGGAGCGCGGCTACGCGGTCCGGCTGCTCACCGACACCGGCAGCGCGGTGCCCGGCGAGGGCTCCGACGGCTTCGCCGGCTCGGCACAGGACTCGGCCGACACGGCCGGTCTGATGATGGACACCCTCGCGATCGTCGACCACTCCGAGGGGGCGGGGCTCTCCCGCGCCTCCGACGCGCTGCGCGGCGGCAACGAAGGACTGCTCATCGCCTTCCTCGGTGACCTCGACGAGGAGCAGGCCGCCCTGACCGCCCGGATGCGCGGGCGGACCGGCGCGGCCGTCGCCTTCGTCCTGGACTCGGGCACCTGGCTGACCGGCGGCGCGATCGGCGGGGCGGTCGAGAACCGCGTACGACAGCTGCGCGAGGCGGGCTGGACGGCGCTGGCCGTGCCGCCGGGGGCGCGGATCGCCGACCTGTGGCAGCAGGCGGCCGGAGCCCGTACGGACTCCGCCGCCGACACCTACGGAGGTTGGTCATGAGCGGCCGCGCACGGCTGACCCTCGCCTCCTGGGGTGCCACCCTGATGGCGGCCGGGGCGCTGCTCCCGCTGGTGAAGCCGGCGACCTGGATCTTCACGGCGGCCTTCGTCCTCGCCCTGGTGAGCGGCGCGGGCACGCTGGCCCGGCGGGTGCCGCTGGCCCGGCCGCTGACCCTGCTGGCGCAGGTGGCCCTCGTGCTGCTCGCCCTGACCGTGATCTTCGCCCGGGAGCAGGCGATCCTCTGGCTGATCCCCGGCCCGGAGGCGGTCTCGTACGCCGTCGACCTGTTCTCGGCGGGTGCCGAGGACGTCGGCCGGTACGCGGTCCCGGCGCCGGACACCGAGGGCATCCGGCTCATGCTCGTCGGCGGTGTGGTCGGGATCGGGCTCCTGGTGGACACCCTCGCGGTCACCTTCCGCAGGGCGGCCCCGGCCGGTCTTCCGCTGCTCGCGCTGTACTCGGTGGCCGCCGGGCTCTCCGGTGGCGGCGCGGGCTGGCTCTGGTTCCTCCTCGCGGCCACCGGCTATCTGCTGCTGCTTCTCGCGGAGGGCCGCGACCGGCTCTCCCAGTGGGGGCGGGTCTTCGGCGGTGCCCAGCGCTCCGGCCGGCCGGGCTCGGCGGTCGCGAGCGGCGGCCCCGCCTTCGCACCGGCCCGCACCGGCCGCCGGATCGGTGCCGTCGCGATGGGCGTCGCCATGGTGGTGCCGCTCGCGCTGCCGGGTCTCTCCGGCGGCCTCTTCGGTGGTGGCGGCGGCGAGGGCGGTGGAGGCACCGGCAAGGGCGGCACCATCTCGGCCGTGAACCCGCTGGTCTCCCTCCAGAACAATCTGCGCCAGCAGGACGACCGCGAGGTCCTCCGCTACCGGACCAACGCCCGCGACACCAGCGGCCTGTATCTGCGGCTCGTCGCCCTCGACCAGTTCGACGGCGCCTCCTGGAAGTCCTCGGTCCGCCCGATCGAGGACGTGCCGAAGCAGCTGCCGTGGCCCCCGGGGCTCGGCCAGGACGTCAAGGTCACCGAGGTCATCACCAACTTCGTCGCCTCCGACGCGTACGAGCAGCGGTGGCTGCCCATGCCGTACCCGGCGGACCGGGTAGACATCAGCGGGAAGTGGCGCTTCGAGCCGGCCGGCCGGATGCTCGTCGGCGACGACAAGCAGACCACCAGCGGCGTCCGCTACCAGGTCGCCAGCCTGGAGGTGCAGCCCACGTCCGGGCAGCTGGTCGCGGCCGGGCCCGCCCCGGAGAAGCTGCGCACCGAGTACACGAAGGTCCCCGACTCCCTCCCCGACGACGTGAAGGCGAAGGCGCTGGAGGTCACGAAGGGCGCGCGCAACGACTACGAGCGGGCGGTGAAGCTCCAGGACTGGTTCGCCGAGGAGGGCGGCTTCCGCTACGACGTCGACGTGGACTCCGGCACCGGGGTGCAGGCGATCTCCCGCTTCCTGAAGGACAAGGAGGGGTTCTGCGTCCACTTCTCCTTCTCCATGGCGGCGATGGCCCGCTCGCTCGGTGTCCCCGCGCGGGTGGCCGTCGGCTTCATGCCGGGCACGACGCAGACCGACGGCTCCGTCTCGGTGGGCATCCGGGACGCGCACGCCTGGCCCGAGCTGTACTTCGACGGGGCGGGCTGGATGCGGTTCGAGCCGACTCCGTCGCGGGGCTCCACCCCGGCGTACACCCGGCAGGAGACGCCCTCGGGCGCGACCACCGGTCCCGCGCAGCCCGAGCAGAGCGCCTCGGCGCAGCCGACCGCGGCGCCGAGCGCCTCGGAGAGCTGCACGCCGCAGATGCGGAGGCTCGGCGACTGCGGTCCTGACGCGGCGGTGGGCGGCGATCCCTCGGACGGTTCCGGTACGGATCCGCTGAAGGTGGTGCTGCTGTCCCTCGGGGCGCTCGTGGTGCTCGCCCTGCCGTTCCTGCCGGCGCTCTGGCGGACCCGCGTCCGGGCCCGACGGCTCGGTCCCGGCGGCGGTCGCGGCCCGGAGGAGCTCGCGGCGCGGACGCTCGCGGTCTGGCAGGAGATCACCGACACGGCCTGGGACTACGGGGTCGAGCCTGACGAGTCGATGACGCCCAGGAAGACGGCGGCGCGCATGGTCCGACTGGGTGAGCTGAAGGGCGAGCCGGCGGACGCGGTGCACCGCGTGGCCCGTGCGGTGGAGGAGGCCCTCTACGCGCCGCGGCCGGTGCCGGCCGCGGGTCTCGCGGAGGAGGCCGCCCGGATCAGGGCCGGTTTCCACGCGAGCGCCGACGGCCGTGCGCGCCTCCGCGCCCGCCTGGCCCCGCGCTCGGCCGTCCGCCTCCGCTGGGGAGCCTCGGCGCGCTGGTCGTCCGTGACGGCGGCGTGGTCGCTGCGACGGCACACGCTGGTCTCCCGGACCACGTCCCTCTTCCGCCGCACGCCCCGCGAGGCGGGCTGACGGTCAGGGGGCAGGGGCGGGGCCGCTCTCCGC
>NZ_JBSGTX010000026.1:48652-60013 GCF_053607625.1 Streptomyces sp. NPDC055103 | reverse complement strand
GGTGTGGGCGGCGACTCCGCCATGGGGACCCCGGCTACCCCCGCGCCCCCCCCGCCCCCCCCCCCGCGGGGGGGGGTGCGGGTCGGGGGGGGGGGGGGGGGCCGCTCCCCGCGCCCCCGCCCCTCACCGGCTCTCCCGCCGGGTGTCAGACAGGACGAGCTGTCCGACACGACGCTGTCCGATACGACGAGCTGTCCCACACGACGAGCCCCGCAGGGCATCGCGCGATGAGGCGCGGGCCCTGCGGGGCTCGGTCGTGTAAGGGTGCGGGGCTACCGCTCAGGGGGCCGTCAGTGGCCGCCGCCCTGCTGTTCGTCGCGGCGGCGCTGCCACCGCTCTTCGATCCGATTCATGGTGGAGCGTCGCTGCCGGGTCTGGCGGCCGCCGGCCGCCGTCCCACTGTCGGCCTGCTGCTCGCCCGGCTTGGGCGCCTTGCGCCATCCGGTGACCGCCAGGACCGCGCAGCCCAGCATGACGAGGAATCCCACCACGCTGATCCAGATCTGCTGTGCGACCATTCCGGCCATGAGGAGCGCGATACCCACCAGGAAGCCGGCGACTGCCTGGTAAACCCGTCGGCGGGTGTACGTACGCAGTCCGCTTCCCTCGAGCGCTGTCGCGAACTTGGGATCTTCGGCGTACAGCGCTCGCTCCATCTGCTCGAGCATTCGCTGCTCGTGCTCCGAGAGCGGCACGGAGTCCTCCTAGTCGTCGGTCGCGGGGGCGACCGGTTTGCGGCCCTTTCAGGATAGGCAGGGAATCGCCCCCGTGAAACCCGCCCACAATGCCGAAAAGCCAATCCGGGCCGCCATGCGGATCGGTTGCTGAGGCGTTGATTCCCCAGCGCCATCTCCGTCATGCCGGATGCTGTCCCCCGATCATACGGGGCGGAACCCCACATCGGGCGGGCTGTGGCGTACTCGATCGACGCCCTCGGCCCGCACCGCCGAACGGGTGCCGGTGGCTGTCAGGCGCGCTTCTCGCCCAGAACGTGCAACTGGGTGGCGATGGCGTGGAAGGACGGCAGCTCCGCGGCCGCGGCCTCCAGCTTGAGCAGGGCCTCCGCGGCGCCCGGTTCGGTGTCCACGAGGACGCCCGGCACGAGGTCGGCGAAGACCCGGACACCGTGGACGGCGCCGATCTCGAGTCCGGCCTCCGTCGTCAGCTCGGCGAGCTGCTCGGCGGTGAAGCGCCGGGGCACGGGGTCGCCCGCGCCCCAGCGCCCGTCCGGGTCGCTGAGCGCGTGCCGCGCCTCGGTGAAGTGCCCGGCGAGCGCGCGGGCCAGCACGGCGCCGCCGAGCCCGGCGGCGAGCAGGCTGAGGCTGCCGCCGGCACGGAGCGCGGCGACCGCGTTCCGCACGCCCTCGGCGGGGTCGTCGACGTACTCCAGGACGCCGTGGCAGAGCACGACGTCGTATCCCTCGCGCTCGACCACGTCGAAGAGGCCCCGGACGTCTCCCTGGACACCGGTGACGCGGTCGGCGACGCCGGCCTCGGCGGCCCGGCGCTCCAGCGCGAAGAGCGCGTTGGGGCTGGGGTCGACGACGGTGACGCGGTGGCCGAGGCGGGCCACCGGTACGGCGAAGTTCCCGGAGCCGCCGCCCGTGTCGAGGACATCGAGGCTGTCCTTCCCGGTGGCCTTGACCCGGCGGTCGAGGGCGTCCTTGAGGACGTCCCAGACGACGGCGGTACGCAGGGAGGCGCGCGACGGTCGCGACGACGCCTCTCGACCGAAGACAGGGGAAGGGTCCGGCACGGCTGTTGACTCCTCGGTGACGGGTACGGACGCTCCCCACCCTATGGCCTCGGGCCTGCGTTTCGGATCATCCTCCGGTCTCTCCGGCGCCCGGCTGGCGGGGCAGCACCGGCTGGAGGACGAGCAGCCGCTCGACCAGGCGCAGGAAGAGGGCTGCGTCCCTGAGCAGGTCGTCGGCCTCGCGCCGGGTCGCCGCGCTCGTGATGCCGGCCTCGGCGCGGGCCCTGCGCTGGGCGCCGGAGGCGAAGAGGGCACTCCACTCGGTCAGCTCGGGCGCGAGCTGGGGAAGGAGCTCCCAGGCGCTCCTTATCCGCTGCCGGTGGCGGGGTGCGGTCTCGGGCCTGGCCCGGGCGGCGAGCACGGCGGCCGCAGCCCGCAGCGCGGCGAGGTGGGCGGTGGCGTACCGCTCGTGGGGCCGGTCGAGGGCGGCGGCCTCGGCAAGTCCGGTGCGGGACTTGGCGAGCAGGTCGAGGGCGGCGGGCGGGGCGGTGGCGCGGCGCGGGACGGGGTGGATGTCGGACGCGGGTCCGGACTGTGCGGGGGCGGCGTGACTTCCGGGTCGGGGGCGGGGCGCGGCTGCTGCGGAAGGGCTGGCCATGACGTGCCTCCTGTCGTCGCGTGACGGCTCCGTGGCCGTATGTGCCCATCGTGCAGCGCCCCACTGACAATGCGGCTGACCTGGGCTTTTGTCTGATCGACCGCCTCGGGGTAGTTTTTGCACTGACCAGTCAGTTCAAAAACGGGAAGTGGGGGTGGGCCCGTGGGAGCGGAGGCGGACGAGCAGCCGCACGGCGCCGCCGTCGTCGCGGACGGCTTCGGGCTGAAGGGACCGCGCGGCTGGGCCTTCCGGGAGGTCTCCTTCCGGGCCGGGCCCGGCGCGCTGGTGGCGATCGAGGGCCCGTCCGGTTCCGGCCGTACGTGCCTGCTGCTGGCCCTCACCGGCCGCATGAAGGCCACGGAGGGCCACGCCGAGGTCGGCGGGGTGCGGCTGCCCCGCAAGCTGGGCGCGGTGCGCCGGATCAGCGCGCTCGGCCAGGTGCCCGGAGTGAGCGAGCTGGACCCAGCCTTCACGGTCGCCGAGCACCTGCGCGAGCGGGCTCTGCTCCAGCGCAGGTTCGACGGTTCCGTACGGGCGCTCCTGCGGCGCCCCTCCGAGCGGGCGGCGGAGGCACGGGCCCGGATCGACGAGGCCGTCGCGGCCTCCGGCCTGGACCTCGCCGCCCTGCCGAAGGGCGAGCGGACGTCCGTACGCGATCTGGAGCGGCTGGAAGCGCTGAGGCTCACGATCGCCCTGGCCCTGATCGGCCGGCCCCGGCTGCTCGCCCTGGACGACACGGACCTGAAGCTCTCGGACGCCGACCGGGCCGAGGCCTGGGCGCTGCTGCGCTCGGTGGCCGCGTCCGGCACGACCGTCCTCGCCGTCTGCGCCGAGGCCCCGGCCTTCGCCCAGCGGATCGCGACGACGGAGCCCACGACCGGAACCGAGACCGAGACCGGAACCGAGACCCCGGACGCAACCGAAGCCGCGGACCCGGGCGGAGCCACGGACACGTCCACGGCCGAGGTCACAGACGCAGACGCAGACGCAGACGACACCGAGGAGGGGGCGGCCGATGCGCTCGCCGAAACTGGCCGCGCTTGAGCTGAAGCGCTTCGGCAGGGGGAAGCTGCCGCGCGCCGCGCTCGTCGCGATCCTGCTGCTCCCGCTGCTCTACGGCGCGCTGTACCTGTACTCGTTCTGGGACCCGTACAGCAGGCTCGACAAGATCCCCGTCGCCCTCGTCAACGAGGACCGGGGCGCCACCGCCGACGGCAAGAAGATCAACGCCGGTGACGACATCACCGAGGGGCTCCTGGAGAGCAACACCTTCGCCTGGCACCGGGTGAGCGACGCCGAGGCCCGCAAGGGCGTCGAGGACGGGACGTACTACCTGTCCCTGACCATGCCCGGCGACTTCAGCTCGCGGATCGCCTCCAGCTCCGGGGACTCCCCCGAGACCGGCGCCCTCCAGGTCCGGACGAACGACGCCAACAACTACATCGTCGGCCAGATCTCCCGCACGGTCTTCTCCGAGGTGCGCACGGCGGCCTCGACCAAGTCCTCGCGCACCTTCCTCGACAAGATCTTCATCTCCTTCTCCGACATCCACGAGGCCACCGCGAAGGCCGCCAAGGGCGCGGACGACCTCAAGGACGGTGTGGACAAGGCGAAGAAGGGCTCCAAGGACCTGGCCAACGGCCTCAAGGACGCCAAGGCGGGCAGCGGCGACCTGGCGGCCGGGCTGAAGAAGCTCGACAAGGGCGCCAAGGACCTGGAGAACGGCTCCCGCAAGGTCGCGAAGGGCACGCAGGAGCTCGCCGACAAGGTGAACGGCACCGCGGACAAGGTCCGCCCGTACCTGGCGAACAACGGCACGTCGATCCGGGACAGCGCCCGCCTCGCCTCGGACTCCATCGCGGCCGTCCGCAACAACCTCGACGACCTCGTCCGGCGCGCCCCGGTGGTCCGGGCCGCCGCGCACACGGCGGACGACGGCCTCGCCGCCCTCCACCGCGAGGAGTGCGAGACGAAGCCGGAGCCCGACGCACGGGTGTGCGGGGTCCTCAAGGAGGCCTCGGTCAGCGCCGACGACGTCGCCACCATCGCCGACGACGTCCACACCCTCACCAAGGACAGCACGGGCGACCTCAAGGCCCTGGACGCGCGGCTCGTCACGCTCAAGAAGCAGGCCGACGAGCTGGCCGTCCGCGCCCCGCACCTCGACGAGGACGTCGAGGGCGCCATCAAGAAGATCAACGACCTCAACGCGGGTGCCAAGAAGGTCGCCGAGGGCGCGGACCGGCTGCACACCGGCATCAGCGGTGCCAAGACCGGCTCGGCCGACCTCGACACCGGCGTCGGCAAGCTCAAGAAGGGCGCCGGCGAGCTCGACGGCGGTCTGTTCAAGCTGGCCGACGGCTCCAGCGCGCTGGCTGTCGGGCTGCACGACGGGGTCAGGCAGATCCCCGACTACGACGAGAAGGCCCGCGACCGGCGTACGGAGGTCATGGCCGACCCGGTGCGGCTGGCCTCGCAGTCGCTGCACAAGGCGCCCAACTACGGCACCGGCTTCGCCCCGTACTTCATCCCGCTCTCCCTGTGGGTCGGCGCCATGGTCGCGTACATGATCATCCAGCCGCTGAACCGGCGCGCCCTCGCCGCGGGCGGCTCCGCCTGGCGGATCGCGCTGGCGGGCTGGCTCCCGGTGGCGGCGATCGGCGTCCTCCAGGTCGCGGCGCTCATGTCGGTCCTGCACTGGGGCCTCGGCCTCCAGATGACCAGGGCCGCCGGCACGGTCGGCTTCCTCGCCCTGGTCACCTGCTGCTTCGCCGCGATCATCCAGTGGCTCAACGCCCGCTTCGGCGCGGCCGGCCGGATCCTCGTGCTCGCGGTGCTGATGCTCCAGCTGACCTCGGCGGGCGGCACGTACCCCGTCCAGACCAGCCCGGGCTTCTTCAACGCGATCCACCCCTTCCTGCCGATGACGTACGTCGTCGAGGCGCTGCGCCGGCTGATCACGGGCGGCGGGATCGGACCGGTCTGGCAGGCCTGCGCGGTGCTGACCGCGTTCACCCTGGGCGCCCTGGCCCTGACCGCCGTCTCCGCGCGGAAGCGGCAGGTCTGGACGCTCGACCGGCTCCACCCCGAGCTGACCCTGTGAGACAGGGCCGGTGACACCCGCGACACCTGTGAGAATCGACCCCATGGACAGCAGCAGCACCCGACGCCAGGCCACGCGCGCGAAGCTCTACGAGGCGGCCGTCACCCTCATCGCGGAGCAGGGCTTCTCCGCGACGACGGTCGACGAGATCGCCGAGCGGGCCGGCGTGGCCAAGGGCACGGTCTACTACAACTTCAAGAGCAAGACCGAGCTCTTCGAGGAGCTGCTGCGGCACGGGGTCTCCCTGCTCACGGCCTCGCTGCGGACGGCGGCCGAGGAGACCGACGAGCGCGGCGGGAGCCGGGTCGACGCGCTGGACGCGATGATCCGGGCGGGGCTCGTCTTCATCGACCGCTATCCGGCCTTCACCCAGCTGTACGTGGCCGAGCTCTGGCGCACCAACCGGGCCTGGAACTCGACGCTCCTGGTGGTCCGCCAGCAGGCCGTCGCGGTGGTCGAGGGGGTCCTGCGGGAGGGTGTCGCGGCCGGTGAGCTGAGCGAGGACATCGACGTCCAGCTGACGGCGGCGGCGCTGGTCGGGATGGTGCTCGTGGCGGCGCTCGACTGGCAGGCCTTCCAGAGCGAGCGTTCGCTCGACGACGTGCACGCGGCGCTCTCGCGCCTGCTGCACGGCCGGGTCGGCGGCCGGTAGACCGGGCACGACACTCCCGGGAGGCCGGTAGACCGGGCACGACACTCCCGGGCCCCCTCCCCACCACGCGGACAGGCCGGTGCGGCGAGGCTCGATCCCCCCGAGCCTCGCCGCACCGGCTTCTTTCTCGCGTGCACCCCCGTGCACCCCCGAGGCACATCCCCCGTACCCCGGAGTCGGCAGGCGCGCGGCCCCGTTCCGCAGCCCCGTGCCGGCGGTACCGGAGCCGCGCCCCTTCCGTGGTCACCACTCTTCCCTGCGGGCGGGCCGGAGCCCATCCGCGTACCTACTCATCTCGGCCTCTAGGTACGGGTACTCAGTCCGGTTACGATCGCGGGCGTGTCGGTACTCCCCCTGGTGTTCACCAGCGGCTGGGCGAGCGGGATCAACGCGTACGCGGTGATCCTGCTGTTCGGCGTCTTCGGCGCGACCGGGCTGACCGACGAGGTGCCCGAGTCCTTGCAGCGCACCGATGTCCTCGTCGTCGCGGGCGTGCTGTTCCTGTGCGAGGCGGTGGCGGACAAGATCCCGTACGTCGACTCGGCCTGGGACTCCGTCCACACGGTGATCCGGCCGATCTCGGGTGCCGTGGTCGCCGCCCTGCTCGCCGGCCAGAACGGTTCGCTGCCGGAACTCGCGGCGGGCGCGGTCGGCGGCACGACGGCCCTGCTGAGCCACTTCGTCAAGGCCGGGACGAGGATGGCGGTCAACACCTCTCCGGAGCCGTTCACGAACGTCGCGCTCAGCCTGGCCGAGGACCTCGGGGTGGCCGCGATCGTCACCTTCGCGATCTTCAACCCGGTGGCGGCGGCGATCATCGCGGCCGTCCTGCTCGCCATCGGCCTGGCCATCCTGTTCTTCCTCGCCCAGCGGATCCGCCGGTTCCTGCGCCGCAGGGCCCAGCGCCGTGAGGAGAATCAGCTCGTGACCGTCGGGAGACGGGCGCGGACACGGCCGCCACCGGACGAGGCCGACCACTTCTGACCGGCCTTCCGGCGGTGTCCGACCCGCCGGATAGGGTCGGTGACATGGCACGGATTGTGGTGATCGGCGCGGGACTCGGCGCCATGGCGACGGCGGCCCGACTGGCGGTGGCGGGCCACCGGGTGACGGTGTACGAGCGGACGTCGACGTACGGCGGGGCGGTCGGCCGCTTCGCGCGCGAGGGGTTCGCCTTCGACACCGGCCCGGGGCTGCTGCACCTGCCGGCCGTCTACCGGGACCTGTTCGTGAAGACGGGCAAGAAGCCCCTGGAGGAGTGCGTCGCGCTGACCCAGGTCGATCCGGCGAGCCGTCATGTCTTCGCCGACGGCACGCGCGTGGACCTGCCGAACGCCTCCCGCGCCGGCACGGTCGCCGCCCTGGACGCCGCGCTCGGCGCGGGCGCGGGCGACCGCTGGGGCGACTTCCTGGTGCGGGCCCGCGAGGCGTGGGACCGGACCCGGCGCCCGCTCCTGGAGGAGCCGCAGCCGGCCGACCCGGCGCCGCTGGCCCGGGAGCCGTACCCGGCGCTCAAGGCGGGCCTGCTGCGCCGCCCGACGACGTCGCTCGCCCAGGTCGGGGCGCGGGAGCTGGGCGACCCCCGGCTCGCCGCCCTCCTCGACGCGTACGCGTGGTCGTACGGCTTCGACCCGACGACCGCTCCGGCCGCCGCCGTCGTCCTGCCGTACATGGAGCAGACCTTCGGGAGTTGGTACGTGGCCGGGGGCATCCGGGCGCTGGCCGACGCGGTCTTCGAGCGGTGCCGGCAGCGGCGGGTGGAGTTCGTCTTCGACACGCCGGTCGAGGAGGTCCTGGAGAAGGACGGCCGGGCGGTCGGTGTCCGCCTGGCCGGGGGCGAGACGGTCGAGGTGGACCACGTGGTCTCCGGGGCCCCGATTCCCACGCTGTACGACGAGCACGTCGTCGCGTGGGAGCGCGCCGAGGACGACCGGCCGCACTTCCAGCTCAACGGGACGAGCCGGGTGACGGTCTGTCTGGCCCTGCGCGGGCCCCGGGAGGCGGCGGCGGTGCACCGCACGGTCGTGCACGCGGCCGGCGAGCGGCCGACCGTGACGGTGCTGCGGCCGGACGACCCGGCGCTGCGGCCCGACGCGGAGCACGAGGCGGTGACGGTCACGGCGACCGTCCGCCTGGCTCCCGGGCCGGACGGTCAGGACTGGGGCGCCCCCGACGGGGAGGCCTTCGCCGACCGGATGGTCGAGGCGGCCGCCGAAGCGGTGCCGGGGCTGCGGGAGCGACTGCTGTGGCGGCACGTCCGCACCCCGGAGGACGTCCGGCGGGACACCGGGTCCGCGGCGGTTCCGGGCCCCGCGCTCGCCGGCGCGCGCGGTCAGCTGCTCCCGGCGGCCAACCGCTCCCCGCTGCCGGGGCTCTGGTTCGCGGGCGGCTGGTCGCACCCCGGCGGCGGGCTCGCCCACGCGGGCATGTCGGGCGCGCTGGTGGCGGGCCTGATCGTGGAGGGTGCGGACTTCCGCGGCTCCCGGTAGCAGGCCCGCGCGGCGACGCGCCTACGGGCGCGCCCCGGGGACATGCCTGGGTACGCGCCCGCTCAGTAGCGGTACTGCTGCTGCTCGTCCGGGTGCGGCTCGTAGCCGTACGGGCTCTGCGGCTGCGGCGCCTGCTGCGAGGGCTGTTCGGTGTCGCGCTGTTGCGGGACCCAGACGCCGCCGGGCGGGGTGTCGTAGGTGTAGGAGGGGGCGTAGGGGTCGCCGTAGTACGAGGTGTACTGCTGGCCGTCCGTGCCCGGGCCGATGTACGGGTCGGAGTAGGCGGCGTACTGCTGCTGGGGGGCGGGCGCGCCGTAGTCGTAGGCCGGCTGCTGCTGCTGCTCGTACGCGGGGGGGTACGCGTCGTAGGCGGGCTGCTGCGGCTGCTCGTACCCCGTGCCGTACCCCACGCCCTGACCGGCGTCCTGGTGCCCCGTGTCCTGGTGCCCGGCGCCGTGGGGGCCGCTGTAGACGCCGTACTGGCCGGTGTCGTCGGGCAGCGGCTGGGGCTCGTAGACCGCGGTGGTCTCGCCGGCGGTGTGGGCGGGGTCGTCGTGGCCGTGGCCGTCCGCCGTGTCGTAGGCGTCGACGGCGTCGTACGAGACCTCGGTGACTTCGAGGGTGGGCCCTGCCTGGCCGCCCGCTTTGCGGCGGCGGCTCGCGCCCGGGTTCCCGCCGATCGCCCAGCCGGTGGAGAAGCCGCGGCGGAAGGAGAGCGTCACATAGGTCTGGCCGACGGCGAAGGCGACCGCTCCCGCGATGATGACGAACACCGAGGGCAGCAGCACGCCCAGGACCACGCCGAGGAAGCCGGTGAAGGCGAGCAGCCGCCAGCGGAGCCGTGCCTTGTACTGGAGGAGCACCTCCCCCAGCAACCACAACGCGACTACGCCGAATGCGATGTAGAGGACCGTCCACCCCATGCCCCGCCGCCCCTCTCCACGGTCACCGCCGCGGGTCGGGGCGGGTACGACCGGTCACGACTGCTGGTGCAGTCCGAGATTCTCGTAGATCTCGAGCGTCGCGGTGGAGCTGTTCAGCGTGATGAAGTGCAGTCCGGGGACACCCTCGGAGAGCAGACGCGCGCAGAACTCCGTCGCGAACTCGATGCCAATGGAGCGTACAGCGGCTGGATCGTCCTTGACCGCGAGGATGCGGTCTTTCACATCCGCCGGGAAGGCGGCGTTGCTCAGCTGGGGCAGCCGGTCGAGGGTCTTCACGTTCACAACGGGCATGACCTCGGGGATGATCGGGGTCTCGCAGCCCGCCTTCGCGACGCTGTCGCGCAGCCGCAGATAGTTCTCCGGGTCGAAGAACATCTGGGTGATCGCGTAGTCGGCGCCCGCGCGGCACTTGTCCACGAAGTGCCGGATGTCCGTGTCCCAGTCGGTGGAGCGGGGGTGCATCTCGGGGAAGGCCGCGACACCGACGCAGAAGTCGCCCGACTCCTTGATGAGCCGCACGAGGTCAGCGGCGTACCGGACGCCCTCCGGGTGCTCGATCCAGTCGCCCAGCGGGTCGCCGGCCGGGTCGCCGCGCAGCGCGAGCATGTTGCGGATGCCGGCGTCGGCGTACTGGCCGAGGACGTTGCGCAGTTCGGCGACCGAGTGGTCGACGGCGGTGAGGTGCGCGACGGGGGTGAGCGTGGTGTCAGAGGCGATCTTCTGGGTGGCCTTGACCGTGCCGCCCCGGGTGGTGCCGCCGGCGCCGTAGGTCACGGAGACGAAGCTGGGGCCGACCGCCTCGACCCGGCGCATCGCGTTCCAGAGGCCCTGCTCGCCCTTCGCGGTCCGCGGCGCGAAGAACTCGAAGGAGTACGACGTGCCACCGGAGGCGAGGATCTCGCGGACCGTGCGTGCGCGGTCCGAGCGGACGGAAGCGGTACCTAGGGCCATACGGGCAGGTTAGACGGGGGACGCGGGCCCGCGTAGACGGCGTCCGCGTTGTGGACAATTTTTCGGACATTCTGTCGGGACGCCGGTGCGGGCGTCCCGGGGAGCGGGGCTCCCCTCAGGCCTCCGCGCGCTCCCGGACGCGCTTGGCGAGGGCGGCGGTCGCGGCCGCCGGGTCCTCGGCCTCGGTGATCGCGCGGACGACGACGATCCGGCGCGCGCCCGCGTCCAGGACCTCGTCGAGGTTGGTCTCGTCGATGCCGCCGATGGCGAACCAGGGGCGGTCCTGCGCCAGACCGGCCGCGTACCGCACGAGGTCGAGACCCGGCGCGTACCGCCCGGGCTTGGTGGGGGTGGGCCAGCAGGGCCCGGTGCAGAAGTAGTCCACGCCCGGTTCGGCGGCGGCCGCGGCCACCTCGGACTCGGCGTGGCAGGAACGGCCGATCAGTACGTCGTCAGGGCCGCCGAGGATCGCGCGGGCGGCGGGCACGGGCAGGTCGCCCTGGCCGAGGTGGAGCACGTCGGAGCCGATCGCGTGGGCGACGTCGGCCCGGTCGTTCACCGCGAGGAGCTTGCCGTGGCGGCGGGCGGCCTCAGCGAGGACGGCGAGGTGCTCCAGCTCCTCACCCGCCTCCATGCCCTTGTCGCGCAGCTGCACGATGTCCACGCCGGAGGAGAGCACGGCGTCGAGGAAGGCAGGCAGGTCGCCCTGGCGCTTCCGGGCGTCGGTGCACAGGTAGAGCCGGGCGTCGGCGAGCCGCTCACGAGGCGTGGGCATGGGTGGGTTCCCCCGTCGGTGTCGCCGGTGCCGCGGGGTGGCGGGCCGGGGGGGGGGGGGGCCCCGCCCACCCCCCCGCGGGGGTGTTGGTGT